>JBAXON010000221.1:0-5494 GCA_037133255.1 Deltaproteobacteria bacterium | reverse complement strand
TATTTGATTCCCGAACTTCCAGTGTCCGGGCGCAAATTCCCAATTGCATGGCTATATCCCTCATTGTCGTCATCAGGCTTCGGGCCAGGCTCTGCCGCTGGAACTCTTTTTTTACTGCCAGATTATGCAAATGAGCTTCATCGGCAATCAACCGGAAAATAATGTAGGCAGCTAGAATACTCTTACTCCCATAATTTATCCGTATCACCAGACACTGAGCAAGTTTGTTTTCAAGTTCTTCAGCAAACATTCCTTCAGTCCATGGTGAAGAAAATGATACTTTTTCGATTGCCAGGATTTCGGGCAGATCGCTCTTTTGCATCAGATCTATTGTCACCTGAGCATCAGTTATTTTAGAAGACATGGAATAATTCCAAAGCTACGGCAATAATTAAAAAGATTGCGCAAAAAACAGGTATCGCGCCTCGCAGCTTGATTGTATTGAGTGCTACCGCAATGCCCAGTATCGGCAGAAAGTAGTAGATCATCGTCAGCATTTTCATTATCGCAGGCGCCAGTTTGGGATAAACCCAGATTACCGCCGGAATGAAAATTGCCTGAAGAACTAAAAGATAAACTATGTAGAATAACAATGTCTTGAGTAAACCCAGATAAGTTTTTTGTTCAATTGCACGGATATCTGAATTTTTTGCATCTTCGAGTGCCTGATCGGAAAGATGATCGTTAGATTTAATGATCAATACGTCGATTTGCTTAGCCAGAATTCCAAAAGGGATAAATAGTAAAATCGAAAAAGCGATTAATTCTGGAGATACACTGCCTAGCTTCCAACCTGCTAAAATGGCAACGGATGTTGCCAGTACGGCGACCAGAGAATCATTGGGCGGGATGTAAATGCCAATCGGAACGCGATCAATCCAAAACATTTCTATCATTGCCCCGATGATTAAGCCGGCATAGGGATTGTTTAAAATAAGTCCGATAACAGGTGCGATAACTATCGGTCGGGAAATCATGGCCTGGATAAAGATTCGATCAAGACACAGCAGGCCGCCGCAAAAAGATATCAAAATAATTTGTGTGAACAAGCTGAGCCCCCCTTCGGCAGGAGCCGGAGTTTCAACAATAACCCTTCAGGAATTCTCTAATATTAACAGCCTTTTCCCGTGGCACTCGTTTTAATTCTACGAGAACCCCTGCGTTTTCTAATAGAGTTATCACATCCGAAATTTCATTATCGCACAAAAAGACGGAAGGCGCACAGCATAATTTGTATTTTTCGTTATGAATATTGCCTATATTTAGTTTGTCAAAATGAAAACCAAGATTATATGCCTTGCAGGCATCGGCAATATTGCTAAACAGAACGATAGACCTTTTGCCGCTTTCATGATTGTAGGCATAATTTCGGGCAAAATCTTCAACTGGCAGGATATTTACTTCAATCTCGCTGGGCACAGCCATTCTAATTACAGTTTCACAAAAGAAATCACTGGCCGCGTTATCATTTACAACAAAAATACATTTTGCCTTAGTGAAAGGCACCCATGCTTCCAGTATCTGACCATGGACAAGCCTGTTATCTACTCGAACCAAAGCTATGTCGTAAGTATCTGCCAATTATTCACCCGTTGCTTTTTTTCTTAATATTTCACTGGCCAGTGAAATATTCTTCTTCCCGTAATCCTTAATAAAACAGGCAAACTCCTGAAGTGTTGTTTCTTCCTTTACTTCCGACAACTTAAGCAACATCGGCAAATTCACGCCGGTTAAGACTTCAACCTTTCCCTCTTTCATAAATGACAGCGAGATATTGGAAGGAGTGCCGCCAAAAAGATCCGTAAGAATTAATACTCCCCTGCCCTTATCCAGTTTTTTTATCGCGTTACTGATTTCTTTTTTTAAATCTTCTACTCCTTGAGTCTGTTCAACGCAAACATGCATTACATCACTGAGCTTACCTTTAATAGACTCCGCGGCCTTAATCAATTCATTTCCTAAATTACCATGAGTGGTAATGAGTACACCAATCATCTTTCTTCCCCCCTGAATTCTTCCAGGCATTTACGCCTGTATCCCCCAAAATTAAGGACGTAAGCTAATGGATTGAACAATAATTGTCAAGGCTTATAAAGTTATATTTTTTATGATTCATCATACTGCTATTTTCCGGTATGTATCTGTTATAATGAATAATATTATAGTTTTATTATCATCATTTAATCCGAATTGCAGGCAAATATTTTCATTGTTGATTTTTACGCTTTCTTGATTTAGAAGAATTACTAAACCTATGAACTATTTATTAAATACCACCGAAGATTACCATATAAATAAACTTACTTCTTTGGGTTGGGAGCTGACTGTTTGCAATGCTCTTTACCCGAAATCAAGCCCGTGCCGTAATGTTCTGCAATTTCAGGATTCCTTCGGTGTCCAGCTCTACCATTTTTTAAATAAATTAATTCCACTGCACGAAATCCATAACGTCCTGGAAGTCGGCGGTGGTCTGGGCTATCTTATGCATGATTTCCTCAGCATCAATCCGGCACTTTCAGCGACGATGCTGGATATTTCCCCTTATCTTTTGGAAAAGCAGAAACAAGCTTTATCGGAATTTCATGTCTGCTTTTGTCATAAAGATATATTGAAAATTGCCGCAGATGATCTTGCTCGTTTTGATCTGGTAATTCTGAATGAAAATCTGGGTGACTTGCCGACTCTTGTTGCAAATCGCGATAAAAATCCCGCTGGCGATAAACAATCAAAACACTTTCAGAAAAGATTAGAATATTTTCAGGACAACTACGCGCTTTCTTTTTCAGCGGCAGAAAATATTAATATTGGAGCAATGGATGTTTTGGATAAGCTCTGTCATGCCCAAATAAAATACATTTATCTAAGCGATCATAGCTGTGAAGCCTTGATACCCACTCACCTTAAGCCTTACCTTAATTTAGCATCATCAAACAATCCGGAAAAAATTACACTTAAAGGTCACGATGAGTACACGACAAAATTTTCCTGCCTGCAGAAAATCGCACAGCACTGCAATTATAAAGTTACGCGTGGACAGTTTGCGGATTTCCTGCAACCGAATTTTAGTGACAAAGTTAAGACGGCATTGAGACTAGAAACTCCATATACCTCGGAGCAGGAAATTATCCGCCATTTCGTTTATGATCTTTACAAGTATGAATATATGGTGATAATGAAAAATACATGACAAAAAGGAGAAAATTAATGAATATTATCAAAATCGGCGCTCTTTGTTTTATTCTTTCATGTTTCTTTGCCGCTGAATGTTTTGCTTTTCGTTGCGGCACCGGGCTGGTGAGCACCGGAGATTCTAAGACCCGTGTCCTGGTAACATGCGGTCCGCCTACATCTAAGGCAACTTCCTGCGCAAATCCTCAAGAATCAACGACTACCACAAAAAATGGTAAAATCAAAAAAACTAAAAAATGTAGTACCAAGGCGGATGTGTGGCATTACAACTGCGGTAATGATGATTTTATCTATGTACTTACATTTGAAAACGGCAAATTAACTAATGAAACAACAGAAGGAAGAGGAAAAGGGAAATCCGATTGCAGTGGAAAATAAAGGCGGCAAGAATTGCTGCCGCCTTTATCTGGAATATTGTTATAATGAATTTTAAAATTTAAGAATTAAATTATTATTTAGCTTCTATTTTTGTGCTCATTCCAAGAAGCTTGGCAAAAATCAGTACACCACCTGTAAAGAATATTCCACCAGCCACGAGCACAATCAACCATTGAATAGTCAATTGCTCTTTCCCGAAGATTAATGCAATTGTAAAATAAACGAATGCGTAGTTATTAAAAAAAATATGGGCAATATCGCCCATGGCGATTATCAAGAAAACCAAAACAAATACAACTATAAGTGATCCACCCAGTACACCAACAGTGGGTGCTATTGCTGCAACTGCTATTGGTACAAGCGCCGCCAATAAAAGTCCAAACACTGCACCAACAAAAATATTAGTCAAATTTTTAACATCTCCACAAGTATATCAAAATGGACATGTCCAGCGATAATTTATTGTGTGTGGCTAATGATAATTAATCTTGAGCTTTGATCAACATCGTTGCCGGATCGAGAAGTAGGGAATCTTGCTTGGCAGTGTTAGCCTGACCTTTGAGAGCTTTAATATATACTTCTTCACCTTTTGTCGACAGTTGGACAAGAACATCGAACAAATCAGCAACGTGTAGAAAAGAAAGTGGCAGACCGTTTTCTTTCGGCGGTTCATGCCGATGCGTATGTACGGTGAACCAGATATTCATGGAGTATTTGGCAGCTAGTTCCTTCAAGTTAACTAAAAGACCACGGCCTGATTCGTCAAACTTCAAACCGTCAATTATCACAGTATGCGGCTTGAAAATATTCTGCTGCATCAAATCGGTTAACCGTTCTTCGAGTTTAGGCACGCTGAAACCTTCCACCCGAAAGGTCATGATAAAACGATATGATTGAATTTTATCCCAGTATTCCTGAATCTCAGCTGTACTGTATTTTTCCGCGATATTATTAAATAGTTCGTGATACCAGACATCAACTTTGCTTACAGCGTCATGAAGACTGACATGCAAAACAGACTGTTCCCGCATCATTGTGTTTAAGGCCATCTGGACCAGAAGAGCCGTTTTGCCGAGTCCCGCATAAGCCAGTACCGCGCCAAACCCGCCGTGGGGTAAAATGTCTTCATCAGCGTAACCAAGATTAATCAGGGGATTTCTATAAATTATTTCTTTTTTTAACATGACAATGTCCTTATAAGATAAATGGATTATATTTTCTTCTCGTTTTAATGCAACGCTGTTTCTTAACATGCTTCTACTATATACTATGGCTATGCAGCCGATTTTTTATTCTGGGCAACATCGAGCGCGATCTTTTCTGCGATTGACTGCGGTACCTGACGGTAAATAGAAAATTCCATTGTGAACTGAGCTTTCCCCTGCGTCGCTGATCTTAGTATCGTCGAGAAACCAAACATTTCCGCCAAAGGCATCTGCGCTTCAATTACGCTCATCACACCTTCATCCTGCGAACCGACGATCATGCCGCGTCGTTGATTTAGTAGTCCCATTACCGGACCTTGAAACTCTGCCGGCGTTTCCACAACAACTTTCATAATCGGTTCATGAATAACCGGTTTAGCGCGTAAATATGCCTCTCGAAAAGCGCCGCGGGCGCAGGCCTGGAAAGCCATATCCGAAGAATCCACCGCATGGGAAGCGCCATCATTTATTAATACTCTTACACCGGTAATCGGGAATTCCAGTTTAGGACCCTTGGCCATGCTTTGCTTAAATCCCTTTTCACAGGCAGAAATATATTGTGTGGGAATTGAGCCACCGAATATTTTATTTTCAAAAATAAACTCGGCCTCGCTTGTCGGTTCGATATATCCGGCAATGCGCCCGAATTGTCCAGAGCCACCGGTCTGCTTTTTATGGGTATAATTAAACTCGGCACGCTGGGTTATAGTTTCACGATAAGC
>JBAXON010000220.1:0-5519 GCA_037133255.1 Deltaproteobacteria bacterium | reverse complement strand
GATTTAGAATCAGTATCTATAAAAATGCATCCGGAATTACAAAATTTGAAGCAACTTTTGCTTGATCATGGAGCGCAAGGCGCCCTAATGTCGGGCAGTGGTCCCACACTCTTTGGAATTTTCAAAGACGAAAAATCGGCAAAAAAAGCATTGGATACCATAAGACAAGAAGTTCCTGTGCAATATGAAGTTTTTTTTGCTCAGTCGTTATGACAGGTTATTAAATAAATTGGGGCGTCGTCAAGCGGTAAGACACAGGACTTTGGTTCCTGCACTCGGAGGTTCGAATCCTCCCGCCCCAGCCAAATCAATTTTCGGGGAAAAATACAAATGTTAGAGAAAATCAGGCTTTTTTCCGGCAATGCTAATGTTGCCCTCGCCAGGAAGATTTGTGAAGATCTTGGCGTGGCTTTAGGCAAAGCTAATGTATCAACTTTCAGTGATGGTGAAACGCGCGTCGAGATAAACGAAAATGTGCGCGGCATGGATGTTTTTATTGTCCAGTCCACTTGCTCCCCTGTGAACATAACCTTGATGGAACTTCTGATTATGATTGACGCCATGAAACGAGCGTCCGCAGAACGTATTACCGCTGTGGTTCCCTATTATGGCTATGGACGCCAGGATCGGAAAGTCGCCCCGCGAGCTCCAATCACGGCAAAATTAGTGGCTGATCTCATTACTACCGCCGGAGCCAACCGTGTCCTTTCCATAGACCTGCATGCCGGACAAATTCAGGGGTTCTTCAATATCCCCGTGGATAATCTTTTTGCCACGAAAGTTTTACTGGAATATATGAAAAAAAACTACCAGAACGATACCATTGTTGTTTCACCTGATACCGGAGGAGTAGAGAGGGCCCGCGCATTCGGAAAAAGGCTGGGAGCAAGCCTTGCTATTATCGACAAAAGAAGAGAGGGCCCGAATGAAGCACAGGTAATGAATATAATCGGTAATGTCGAAGGCAAAAGAGTCATTATCTTCGATGATATGATTGATACTGCAGGAACTGTTTTGCAGGGCGTCAACGCCCTTAAGGAAGCTGGAGCACTCGAGGTTTCAGTTTGCTGCACACACCCGGTCTTATCCGGTCCGGCGATAGAGCGCATTGAATCAGCTCAAATCAAAGAAGTTATAGTCACAGATACAATTCCGCTTAACGACAATGCTGCTAAATGTAAAAAAATTAAAGTCTTATCTGTATCCGGACTTTTGTCTGAAGCCGTACGCCGGATTTACTATAATGATTCTGTCCACTCATTGTTTACATAGTATGCAATAGACAATGAGCAGAAACATCCTTTTGATCAATCCCTGGATTTTCGACTTTGCCGCCTATGACTTATGGCTAAAACCTCTGGGGCTTTTGTATTTGGGAGGCCTGCTGCGCCGTAATGGGCATCAGGTTCGATTTATTGATTGCCTTGACCCTTATCATCCGGCCATGCTTAAAAGCGATTGTGTACCTTTACAGCGCCATTCTTCCGGCCATGGTAAGTTCTTCAGACAGATTATTACCAAGCCAGAAGCATTAAAAATGTTTCCAAGAAATTACTGCCGCTACGGAATTCTACCGGAAATATTCCGCAATGATTTAAATCAGAATAAAGACACGGATATAATTTTGATTACTTCAATGATGACCTATTGGTATCCGGGAGTTTTTGAAGCAATTCAAATAATCAAGGAAATGTTGCCTTCCGTCCCCATTGTACTGGGCGGCAAATACGCTACATTGTGCTATGATCACGCGATAAAATATTCCGGAGCTGATTATGTAGTTGCCGGCGCGGGAGAAAAACCTGTTCTTCAGTTAATACACGATTTATTGGGCGAAAAAATAATTCTTGTACACAATGAAGATAATCTTGACTCCCGCCCCTACCCTGCTTTCGATTTTATAAATAATGCTGAACAATTACCGATCACTACATCTCTGGGCTGCCCTTATCGCTGCAGCTATTGTTCTTCGCATATATTCAACAACAAATTTCGCAGGCGTAATCCGCTAAAAGTTGCCGATGAAATTGAGCACTGGCAAAACAAACTCAATATTAAGCATTTTAGTTTCTATGATGATGCCTTACTTGTTGAACCGGAGAAAATGATAATACCGTTGCTGCGCGAAATCCAAAACCGTAAGCTATCCTGCAATTTTCACTGCCCTAACGGTTTGCATCTTCGTGAGATTAACGCCGAGCTTAGTGAATTGATGTATAGTTCCGGTTTTAAGACAATTCGCTTCGGCTTTGAAACATCAGATTTCAATCGTCAGCTGCAAACAGGCGGAAAAGTTAAAAACGAAGAATTACAAAATGCTGTACGTCATCTTAAAAGTGCCGGATATAAGACTGATGAAATCGGGATATATCTGCTGTGCGGCCTTCCCGGCCAGACTTCAGCGGAAATAAAAGAAAGCATCGATTTTGTGAAGCAATGCGGCGCAAAACCACTTCTGTCTGAATATTCACCAATTCCGGGTACTGATTTATGGACTGAAGCTGTAAAATTTTCACCATTTGACATTACTTCAGAACCACTATATCATAACAACTCATTGCTTTGCTGCCGCAATGATAATTTTACATTCACTGATTATATGGAATTAAAGATGTCTTTGAAAAATACGAATTAGGTATGCCCAAATGAAGATAGTTATTGTCTGGATTAAAAATTTTGCCGTCCTAATTTTATCATTATTTTTCTTAATTATCGGCATCAATACGTTTCTCGGTTCATTTAACCTTAATCCCATTGAATTTGTAATGTATTTTTTTTCTTCATCCCTTTTAATTCTGGTTTGTTTTGTCGGAATAATCTACTTTGTCTTCCGGTTCGTACCAAAAAAAGAAAAAGAAGAAATTGATGATGAAAAATATAATTTATAATTCCTTTTTAGTGTCTGTCATTATTTTTTCCCTCACTGCTAATTGCTTTGGCTTTGATCTAGGTGAAAAAGTTGTTAAATCGAAATTGAAAAATGGTTTAACAGTTTTAATGATGGAGAGGCACGTAAGCCCGACGGTTGCTCTCTACATCCGCCACTGTGTTGGCGCCGTGGATGAAACAAAAGGCGAAAGCGGTGCCGCCCATCTTCTGGAACACATGATGTTCAAGGGAACAACAACAATCGGCACAAAAAACTATCCTGCGGAAAAAATACTGCTTCAGAAAATTGAACGCGCAGGTATTGCTCTGGACAATGAAAAGAAAAAGGCACAAAAGGCCGATCCTGTAGCAATCCAGAACCTCTCTTCAAAATTAAAAAAACTGCAAATTCAACACAAGCAATATTTCACAGCTAATGAGATTGACCGTCTTTACACCGAAAACGGTGGGTTGGACATGAATGCCTCCACCGGTCAGGATTTAACAACCTATAACGTCAGTCTGCCCGCAAATAAAATCGAACTCTGGGCAAGAATTGAAGCTGACCGTCTGCTTCATCCCGTCTTTCGTGATTTCTACACGGAACGGGATGTTGTTATGGAAGAAAGAAGGCAACGCGTCGAATCTGATCCGGACGGCAAATTGTATGAACAATTTATTAGCACAGCCTACAAAGCTCATCCTTATGGTAGGCCGATTATAGGTTGGACAGACGATCTGGCAAACCTGAGTCCTGATTCATTAAGGAATATATTTGCCAAGTATAAAACGCCGGAAAATATTGTGATTGCGGTTGTCGGCGATATCAATCCAGCGGTTACATTAAAACTAATCGATAAATATTTTGGTCGCATTCCGACAAGCCCTGGATTTAAAAATATCATCCCCGCTGAACCGATACAGAATGAAGAAAGAAGAGTTGCCGTTCCATTCGATGCTAATCCGATGATGATTATCGGATTTCATAAACCTACGGCTCCCGCTTATGATGATTATGTATTCGATGTGCTGGAAACTATTCTCACCAAAGGTAGAACCAGCCGAATGTATAATTTACTCGTCACAGAAATGCAAATCGCGGAAAGTATCAGCGCTTCCAATGGAGTTCCGGCCGCGAGATATCCAAACCTCTTTACAATATTTGCTAAACCACGTCATCCCCATACCAATACTGAACTTGAAGAAGCAATTCTACGGGAAATTGAAAAGATTAAAACTGAGTCGGTATCCGATGCGGAATTAGCCAAAGCAAAAAACCAGCTGAAAATGGAATATATTCAGGGCCTGAATTCCAATACCAAACTGGCTTCGACTTTATCCTATTATGAAGTACTGCTGGGCAATTTCCGATATTTTTCCAATTATCTAACAACCATTGAAAAAATAAACGGTGCCGATATTCAGAGGGCAGCTCAACTCTATCTGAATTCCAAAAATCGTACTATTGCTGTTTTAAGCAGAAAGAAAGATTGATACGGATCAAGATGAACTCAAAAATAATTAAAGATTCAATTTCATTAATCAGTTTTTTATTCATCGCGCTTTTGCTTACGGGCTGGTTTTCTGCAGAAACAGCTTCTGCTGTCTTACCACTCCCCTCCCCCGATAAAATTAAATATCAGCCACTGCATTTTAATTTACCCCAGGCACAGCGAATCGTACTGGAAAACGGCATCGTGCTTTATATCCTGGAAGACCACGAGTTGCCTTTAATAAGTGTAAGCGCTCTAGTCAAGACAGGTTCGATGTATGATCCCGAAGGAAAAGAAGGAGTCGCTGAATTAACAGCATCCGTGATGAGAACAGGGGGCACGGCAAAATTAAGCAGTACGGAAATTGATGCCCGATTTGATTTTCTGGCAGCGTCACCTTCAATTTCAATGGCGATGGAATCAGCCTCAATTGATTTTTCCTTCCTTACCAAAGACATTGATCAAAGCTTTGATCTTCTGGCTCAAATACTTATCCAGCCTGCATTTGAAGAAAATAGATTTATTCTGGCCAGGGAATTAGTAAATGAAGGTTTAAGAAGATTTAAAGACGAACCACAGAGGCTTGCTTTTCGTGAATTCAATCGGCTGATTTATCGCAATAATCCACGTGGACGATTTGCTTCAGTAAAATCTCTTTCTAATATAGAACGAGACGATTTGATTATGTTTCATCAGCAATTTTTTTCACCGGATAAAATTATGTTTGCCGTAACCGGAGATATTACCAAAGAACTAGCGATAAATAAGATCAACCAATATTTTGGAAAATGGAAAACTACCGGACAAGCAAGCAAAACTCCTGATCTGCCTCAAAAAACAATTGGCGGTCTTTATTATATTAACAAAGAAATTCCGCAATCAACGATTATTTGCGGAGAGTTGTCTGTCAGCAAAAACAATCCCGATTTTTATGCATTTACAATTCTTGATTTTATTATCGGCAGCGGTGGTTTCCCTTCCCTCATATTCAGCGCAGTACGTAATAATGAAGGCCTGGCTTATAGCGCCGGCAGCTTCTACCGCGCCAAGCCTGACTACGGCACATTCGGGGCTTACGCCTTCACCAAAACTCAGTCCTCATTTAAAACTTTGAACCTGATTAACAGTATTTTGGAAAAAACAAAATTATGCAACATT
>JBAXON010000219.1:0-5585 GCA_037133255.1 Deltaproteobacteria bacterium | reverse complement strand
CTCATTGGAAAGAGCATTTACTGGCCATGGACCATCTGCGGGAAGGAATCAGTTTGCGTGGCTATGCTCAGAAAGATCCTGTGCGTGAATATCAGCGCGAGGGCTATGAAATGTTCATGGAAATGATCTACCATATTAAAATGGATACATTAGAAAAGTTATGTATGGTAAAAATACAAAGAGAAGAAGAAGTGGAAGAAATTCGACAGAAACAAAAACAAGATTATGTGTTGAGCCGGGGAGAAGATACACCGAAAGCGCAAACAACTAAGCGAGCAGGCAGTAAGGTCGGGCGTAATGATTCTTGTCCTTGTGGTAGCGGCAAAAAATATAAAAAATGCTGCGGTGTTTGAGTTATTAAAAGAGGAGTAGCGTCATGGGAATAAATAAGAGTACTACCAAAATAAGCGTACCAGGATTTTTGGCAAATGGAATTTCTGCAGGAATTAAAGATGATCAGCAAAAGGATTTATCTTTAATTTATTCTACAATTCCGGCTAAAGTAGCCGCGGTATTTACCAGAAATTCTTTCAAAGCAGCGCCTGTATTGATAGATATGGAACGTGTTAAACGGGGAATGGCGCAAGCGATCATAACCAATAGCGGCTGTGCCAACGCGGCAACAGGGAAAGAAGGGTATCATGACGCATTGGCAGTTTCAACAGCATTATCCTCGCAATTAAAAATCAAGAATGAACTTGTCTTGCTTGGTTCGACCGGAATCATCGGGAAAAGACTTCCTGTAAAAAAAATCGAAGCAGGAATAGGCAAGCTTGTTAAAGGTTTGAACGAATTTGGTATTGAAGATGCTGAATCAGCAATAATGACAACAGATAAATACCCTAAAATTGCTATACGTAAAGGGACAGTCGGAGCAAAAGATATCACAATTTGCGGCATAGCTAAAGGCGCAGGTATGATTGAGCCGAACATGGCTACACTGCTTACATACGTGATGACCGACGCGTTGATTGACTCCAAAGCCCTTAATACTGTATTCCATCAGTCAATTGACGCGACATTCAACTCAATTAGTGTTGATGGTTGCATGAGCACTAATGACACGGCAATCATCTTAGCCAACGGTTTGGCCGGAAATAATCCGTTAGAAAGGGCGCAGGCACGTTTACAGCGCTTCCGCGATATGCTGACAGACGTTTTAATGGAACTATCTCATGCTGTTGTAAAAGATGGAGAAGGGGCGACAAAGTTTATCTCAATTATTATTGAAGGCGCCAAATCCAGATCAGACGCCCGTCGTGCCGCCTATTCTGTTGCCAATTCCAATTTAGTGAAAACTGCTTTTTTTGGAGAAGATCCCAACTGGGGAAGAATAATCGCCGCGCTGGGTTCTTCAGGCATACCTATAGAAAAGGAAAGAGTCAGCTTAACAATCGGTAATATGCTGTTGTATTCTCAGGATTGTCCGGCCAATATTGTTCCGGCAAAACTAAAAGAATTATTTCAAAAAGACAAGATAGAAGTGCGAATTAGCTTAGGAGGAGGCGATAAATCATATTGTATTTATACATCAGACCTTTCCCATGATTATGTAAAAATCAACGCAGATTATTCAACCTGATTAAGGTTACAAATATATTAATTTGATTGTTGAATAACCGTTATTTGAGCTTGATCATTTAGGTTATATGTGTTAATTGCCGCAAAATCTCACACATCCTTGGATTGCCCGCATGTTGCTTATAGTTAATAAGTGTGCCCAGGCAAGTTGATAAGGGTGGAGGAAAAAAACAAAAAGGAGCAAAAAATGTCAGCAATTTCAATGAAACTTTTACTGGAAGCAGGTGTCCATTTCGGACATCAAACAAACAAGTGGAATCCCAGGATGAAGCCTTATATCTTTGGGGCGAGAAATAATATTTACATTATTGATCTTCAGCAAACTGTAGGTATGTTCCAAACCGCTTATAATTTTGTCGTTGATACTGCCAGTCAAGGCAAAAACATTCTTTTCGTCGGCACTAAAAAACAATCACAGGAAGCCATCAAGGAAGAAGCTTTGCGTTGTGGAATGCCCTATGTTAATCAACGCTGGCTGGGTGGAATGCTGACTAATTTTATCACTATTAAAAAGAGCATTGATCGCTTAAACACACTGACAAAAATGTTTGCCGATGATTCTATTAAAGCATTTCCAAAAAAAGAAATGACACAAATGCAGAAAGAGATGGATAAACTGGAAAGTGTTTTAGGTGGAATCAAAAATATGAAGTCATATCCTGCGGCTGTATTTATTGTCGATCCTAATCGCGAACACATCGCAGTAAAGGAAGCGAAGAAGTTAAAAGTCCCTTTAGTAGCTATTGTCGATACGAATTGTGATCCCGAAGATATTGATTTTATCATTCCGGGAAATGATGATGCAATAAGGGCGATAAAATTATTCGCCTCCAAATTTGCCGATGCGGTTCTTGAAGGTAAAAAACGCTTTGAAGAGAAACTTTCAGCGGAATCCAATAAGGAAGCCAGCGCTACTGTAGAGGCCAAATCAGCCGAAGCAGATATCCCTGAAAGTGTGGAAATGGAAAATAATCCTACTGATTAGTCGATAAGAACAGATCAAATCAATCACGATTTTTAATGATACGGAGGTGAAGTAAATTGGAAATATCTTCAGCAATGGTTAAAGAGTTGAGAGTAAAAACTGGCGCAGGCATGATGGATTGTAAAGAAGCATTGGCGGCAGTCGAAGGCGATTTTGAACAGGCAATTGATTTTCTCAGAAAAAAAGGATTGTCTGCGGCAACAAAAAGATCATCCAAAGCCGCTAAAGACGGCGCAGTTTCTTCATATATTCACATGGGCGGTAAAATTGGAGTTATGGTTGAAATCAACTGCGAAACGGATTTTGTTGCTAAAACAGCTGATTTTCAAGCAATGGGCAAAGATATCGCCATGCATATCGCTGCATCAAACCCGATTTATTTACGCCCTGATGAACTTCCGGAAGATGCCTTAAACAGGGAAAAAGAAATTTATAAAAGCCAATTACGTGAAGAAGGCAAACCGGAAAAAATTTGGGATAAAATAATTGAAGGAAAACTGAAAAAATATTATGAGGATGTTTGTTTGACTGAACAGAAATTCGTAAAGAATACGGACATAACTGTGGGAGTTCTGGTTAGTAATATGATTGCCAAGACTGGTGAAAATATTATTATTCGCAGATTCGCACGGTTCCAACTAGGCGAGGAAATCAAATAATAATGGGCGACAAAAATAAAGTCGTTTATAAAAGGATTCTGTTAAAGTTAAGCGGAGAGGCACTTCTAGGCAAACAATCTTCAGGTGTTGATCCCGAAGTGGCAAATTATATAGCTGCTGAAATAAAATCACTTTCTGATCTTAATGTACAAATTGGAATAGTTGTTGGCGGCGGTAATATATTTCGCGGCTTAGAGGCCAGTTCCAAAGGTATGGATCGCACTTCCGCAGATTATATGGGAATGCTGGCAACAGTTATCAATAGTCTGGCTTTGCAAAGTGCTTTGGAGATGAGTGGTATTGCCACGCGCGTTCAGTCTGCTATAGAAATGCATCAAATTGCCGAACCATTCATACAGCGCAGAGCCCTCCGTCATTTAGAAAAAGGTAGAATTGTTATATTTGCAGGTGGCACAGGCAACCCTTACTTTACAACGGATACCGCCGCATCCCTCAGAGCCATGGAAATTAAGGCGGATGTAATTATGAAGGCCACTAAAGTAGATGGAGTATATGATTGCGATCCGGTAAAGAATAAGAATGCAGTTATGTTCAAAAATATTAAATATATCGACGTATTGACTAAAAACCTTAAAGTAATGGATGCCACCGCAATATCTCTTTGCCGCGATAATTCATTGCCAATTATTGTTTTCAATTTGCAGAAAAAAGGTAATATTCGGAGTGCAATTTGCGGTAAAAAAATTGGAACTTACATAGGAGGTTAATATGAAAGAACTGATCTTTACAAAATTCAAAGAAGATATGGAAAAGACGATATCCGCTCTGGATAAATCATTTAGCAGAGTGAGAACAGGCAGAGCCTCAGTTACACTGCTTGATGGTATTAAAGTTGACTATTATGGTACTCCTACCCCAATTGCCCAGGTAGCTACACTATCGGTTCCGGAAAGTCGTTTAATCGTTATTGCTCCCTGGGATGCGACTGCACTTGGTTCTATTGAGAAGGCAATTCAAAAATCAGATTTAGGATTAACACCATCCAGCGACGGAAAAGTGATACGCATATCTATTCCGCAATTAACAGAAGAGAGAAGAAAAGAACTGGTTAAAGTTGTAAAGAAAATGGCAGAAGAAGGAAAAGTAAAACTGCGCAATGCCCGCAGAGACGCCAATGAAGAGTTAAAAGAACTGAAAAAGAATAACAAGATGGCCGAGGATGAACTATTCACTGCGCAAGAAGAAGTGCAGAAGTTACTTGACCGGCATATTGAAAAAACAGATAAGATTTTAACGGTTAAAGAAAAAGAAATTATGGAAATATAAAATAATATCTATTTCGATATAAAATGGGGAGTCAAAAGCTCCCCATTTGTATTTTGTCTTATAGGCATTATCGGTGGCATTCAAATGAGTATGACGAAAATTGATCAGACAAATTTACCTCAGCATATTGCAATTATTATGGATGGTAACGGTCGTTGGGCCAAAGGGCATGCTATAGGTCGCATTAGAGGACATAAAAGAGGGGCTCAGGCAGTACGCGCGACAGTACGAACATGCCGGGAAATCGGCATAAAATATCTTACACTATTTGCTTTTTCCGTAGAAAACTGGGGACGACCAGCAGCAGAAGTTGAAGGGTTAATGTCTTTATTGGAAGAGTATCTGGCAAAAGAAATTAAGGAACTACATAAACAGGGAATTAAACTCAAAACTATTGGCCAAATTGATCATTTGAAGCAATCGGCGAAAGAGAAACTTGCTTCAGCAAAAGAAATGACAGCGAATAATGATCAGATGATTTTAAACTTAGCTTTGAGCTATGGCGGCAGGGATGAAATTATTGATGCAGTAAAAAATATTGTCAATGATAATGAAAATGGGAAAATTAGTTCCGGCGATATAAATAAGGAAATATTTAGCAAGTATCTAAACACAGCCGGTATGCCTGATCCAGATCTTTTAATTCGCACCAGCGGTGAGTATCGTATCAGTAATTTTTTGCTATGGCAATTGGCCTATACGGAGCTTTACTTCACAGATGTTCTTTGGCCTGATTTCAAAAAAGAAGACATTCTTAAAGCAATTGCCAGTTACCAGAAACGCGAAAGGCGTTTTGGTCTTACCGGTGAACAACTGTAAGACCAAGTTGCTTTCAAAAACTAAAATATGAATTTTTGAAAGCTTACTTGGTATTATGCCAGGTAAATTAACCTTTAATGAGACTCGCTGAAAACGAACGAAGTGAGGCTCGAAGCGCTAGTCGAATTATCCTACTTGCGAAGCTTAGGTAGGGCTAATGTTTGATAGCAACTGGGTATAAGAAAAATCACGCGGACAGTTATCAGCCAGAATATTTTAAATCAAGTAAAAGGACAGAAAGATTATGATAAATT
>JBAXON010000218.1:0-5865 GCA_037133255.1 Deltaproteobacteria bacterium | reverse complement strand
CCAGGTGACCATCCTGGGACTGGGCCCCATCTGGATGAGCCCGAATGAAACGGCCAAAAAGAAAGCAGCCAAACTCCTCAAAGAAGGCGCGATATTTGCCTTCGGTCTCTCCGAGCGAACCCACGGCGCGGACATCTATTCTGTGGAGGCATCACTCACCCCGAAAGGCCCCGGTAAATATGTGGCCAATGGCGAGAAGTACTACATCGGCAACGGCAACGAGGCCTTGATGGTCTCTACACTGGGCAAGGTAAAAGACGGCACGGACGACTACACCTTCTTTGTTACCAATTACCTCAACAAAGCATTTGAGTTGAAGAAAAACGTCATCTCCCACCAGGAGTATGTAGCCAACTTCGATCTGCACGACTACCCCATTACCGACGATGACATCCTCTCGCGTGGCCCCAATGCGTGGGATTCCGCTTTGAACACCGTCAACATCGGCAAATTCAACATTGGTCCTGCGTCCCTTGGCATTGCCGAGCACTGCTTCTATGAGGCCATTACGCACGCCTCCAACCGCGTTCTCTACGGCCTGAAGGTAACGGACATGCCGCATGTACGCAAGAACTTTATGGATGCCTGGCTGCGCTTACTGGGAATGAAGATTTATCAGCGTCGTGCCACCGACTACTTCCGGGGCGCAAGCGAAAACGATCGCCGCTACCTGCTGTATAATCCCACAAGCAAGATGAAAGTGACCCTGCAATCCGAAGAAGTTGTCAATCTGCTTTGGGATGTAATCGCGGCCAAAGGCTTTGAGAAAGACACCATTTTCCACATGGCGGCAGCCGATGTTCGCGGCCCCTCCAAGCTTGAGGGTACGGTGCACGTCAACGTTCAGCTCATTCGCAAGTTTATCAAAAACTACTTCTTTAGCCCGTCAGCTTATGCCCCTGTGGCACCGGACTTCTCGCTCAAAGATGACATGTTCCTGTTCAACCAGGGCCCCACCAAGGGTTTGGGCAAAGTTCAGTTTCATGACTACAAGCCGGTTTTTGAAGCCAATAAAGGCCTGCCCAACGTGGCCACCTTCATCAAACAGATAGAGATGTTCAAAGAGATGCTGGAAAAGGCCGGACCGGATAAAGTACAGGAAATGGACCCGACGTTCTCTCTGCCGGTAGGTGAGATGTTCTCCATCGTCGTCTATGGCCAGCTCATTCTTGAGCAGGCTAAGTTTGACGGACTTGATGCCGATATCTTAAACCAGATCTTTGATTTCATGGTGCGTGACTTTGCTCACTTTGCCTTGCAAATTTACGGCAACCACACAACCAATGACGACCAACGCGCTTACTGTACAAAGATCATGCTCATTAAGGCAGTCGCCAATCCCGAGCAGTACAATAAAGTTTGGGAAAAGTATGTTGCCACTTTAAGCGGCGAATACGCCATGACTGAGTAGCAGAAAGCCTAATTTCCTAATTCCGTTTTACAAAAGGGAGAGCTGCTGCTCTCCCTTTTTACTTTTTAAAAATGCTGAAGGCGTTGAAGAATATTTAGCTTTCTGTTATATCTAACAATATTAATTTCCAGTGTAATTCTGGATAAAAATATAAATCTTTAAGGAGAATATTCATGAACATTACACAATTGTTTTCACTAAAAGGAAAAGTCGCCCTGGTTACAGGCGGTGGCCGTGGTATCGGTAAATTTATCGCGACTGGGCTGGCGGAAGCCGGTGCTGATTTGATTTTAACATCGCGCAAGCTCAAAAATCTG
This sequence comes from Deltaproteobacteria bacterium, assembly GCA_037133255.1. GTDB lineage: Bacteria > Desulfobacterota > Syntrophia > Syntrophales > Smithellaceae > FEN-1160. Next base: position 4,137 of record JBAXON010000218.1, on the reverse strand, counting down.
GAGGACACGGCTAAGGAATTAGAAGCCAACCACAAAGTACGCGCAATCGCGATTGCCTGCGATATGGCCAAAGAAGACGCAATTGACAGCATGCTTGCTGAGGCGCAAAAGAAATTCGGCCACATTGATATTCTGGTCAATAACGCCGGAGCAACCTGGGGAGCTCCCACGCTCGATTTCCCTTTAGAGAAATGGGATCAACTCTTCAATGTTAATGTTCGCGGTGTCTGGATTCTTTCTCAAAAAGTTGCCCGCATCATGAAAGCGCAGGGCGGTGGAAACATCATTAATATATCATCGGTCATGGCCTTCCGCGGATCAACAGAAATGGCTCATCCGGCCATACCTTATAATTCCACAAAAGCCGCTATCAACTTACTGACTATGAACCTTGCCGTCAAGCTTGCCCCTTATCACATCCGTGTTAATGCTATCGCGCCTGGCTTTTTCCACACTGACATGATGGCTTTTATCGACAAACCGGAGCTCAAAGAAATTCGCGATGCCATGATCAACGAAATACCACTGCGCAGAGTAGGCGAGATGGATGACATGAAGGGAATTGCTGTATTTCTGGCATCAGAGGCATCGGCCTATTTGACCGGTCACGTGCTTGTCGCTGACGGCGGCTTGATCGCCAAATAGATTTGGAAGGCATTGGTAAATAATTTGTCTTTACCTGAAACAAATAGCGTCCCTAAAGATTCGGCAACGGTTATTTTGGTTCGCCGGGCACTTGGGAAACCGCCGGAGGTATTTCTTGCCCGCCGCCATGCCAGTCAATCATTTATGGCAGGGATTTATGTTTTTCCCGGCGGGCAGTTGGAGGCCTCTGATGCCGATATATCTGAAACCATACGCATATCGCTCAAAGATGATTTTCAACCTCAGACCTTATTGCAGGATAGAACTTTGACAAGGGATATGGCGCTAGGCTTTTATATCTGCGCCATCAGAGAGACTTTTGAGGAAACAGGAGTTCTGTTCGCGCGAAGCGCAAGCGACGCTTCAATTGATTTTGGCAACGCCATAATTCAAGCGCGTTTTGCCGCGTACAGACAACCGCTAAATGAGGGGAAACTAACTCTGGCAGAAATTATCCGGCAGGAAGACCTGGTTCTGCTGCCGGAATTGCTAATCCCTTATGCATATTGGATTACACCGGAAATTGTACCTCAGCGATTCAGCACACGTTTCTTTCTGGCGGAGATGCCCCATCATGGTCAGAATGCAGTCACAGACAAAGATGAATTGACCTCATCGCTGTGGGTAACGCCGGGTGGTGCCCTGCAGATGTACAACGCCGGAAAAATTGCCATGATGCCCCCGACGTTAAAGACGCTTGAAGAAATGGCGGAATTTAGCACAATAGATGAACTTTTTGCGGCAGCCGGAAATCGCAAAATTTACCCGATCATGCCCCAGCCAATGAAAGCCGGATTGAAGTTGCCGCACGATCCCGAATACAGCATTGAAAGATACAAGCTACCCGCACGACCGGGCGAGACCAGCCGCTTTCTAATGGCTGACGGGATTTGGCAATCCGCTACAGTTCCTCACAAATGACATCACGGGTATGAACCCAGCGGAAGGCTGCGGGGGTTCATACCTTCCGCTTTGCGGGATTGTTCAACTTACCAATTCCGATGCGTCGCAGATGACCTTCAGGTTACTTCGCCTTCGGAATTGGAGTTTCACAAAAAAGCCCTGAACCTCCTTTTGTGGGGAGGTCCAGGGCAGAACGATAGTGGAACAAGGGGTTGTCCCGATGAAGCGGGATTAAAAAACCCCTTGTTCCAAAACTTCTTGTTCTAAAATTTCACTTTCGGAACGGCTTTTGCTACTTCATCTACTTTAAAGAATGCCGCCTCTTTGAATCCATACATACCGGCAAGCAGATTAGCAGGGAAGGTTCTGATTGCTTCATTGAAAACTTGTACGGTTTCGTTGTATCTCATTCTCTCCACGGCAATTCTATTTTCAGTTCCGGCAAGCTCGTCCTGAAGCTTCAGGAAATTCTGATTTGATTTTAAATCAGGATATTTTTCCACAACCAGCATCAACCGGCTCAATGCACCTGTCAATTGATTATTCGCCGCGATCTTATCCGGGATATTTCCAGCACCGCCGACTTTAGCTCTGGCATTGGTTACTTCTACCAGAACATCCTTTTCCTGTTTGGCATAACCTTTGACTGTTTCCACAAGATTCGGGATCAGATCATAGCGACGCTGCAGCTGATTTTCCACCTGCGCCCAGGCCGCCTTAATTCCCACATCCATTTTGACAAATTTATTATAGTTGCCTACAAAAAACGAATACAACGCGACCACTAAAATAAGGACTACAACCAGCACAACAATCAAAGTCTTCTTCTTGGGATCCATTTATTACCTCCTGAAATATGTTAATTTTAATTTATAGTTCATCAACTATGCTACCCACCTTCTCTACTTCCCGCAAATATTTTTTAAATATATTAATGATTTCTCTATTGGCAAGTTTATCTTTGCTTTCTTTAATGTCAGAGCAAAGCTCAAATACGGCAGTGTCGAGCAAAAACAAATTGCAGGCCTCTTTGATTGTCTCTTGCCTTACTTGCGGCGCCTTTCCCTGCTTTAAAAAAAGCAGGGCATTAAAAATGGAAATAAACGCCGTGAACGAATTACGAATCAACTGCCGAAGCGCGCGTGACGAACCTTCCGTCTCCAGATAGCCTTGCGTCAAGAGTATTATTTTCCCCTTGATTTCTCTTTCAATTTGCAGCCTCAAGTCTTCCGGTTTGAAGGCAATATTCGTCAGAACATTTTCGCCGTAGACCAGAATATGGCTGTTTTTCATGTTCAGAAATTCGATCGGATAAGAATCCAATGAAGTTTCAATAAATTCTTTGGTCATCACCAGCGGTGTGGCCACCTTGCGCTTCTTCCAGTATTTTACTTTTTCAAAAGCTTCGTCAAGCTTGTTTTTGCCGGCATTTGTTAAAACTATCAGCAGGTTTATGTCTGATTTGCCTTTAACATAGGAACCGGCGGCGGCGCTGCCATATACAATCAAAGAGACAAGCTCGCTACCGAATATTTTCAGATAATCCTGCGTTAAAGGAACAAATACTTCCTGTGGTTGATCTGGTATTTTTGCCATTTTATGCACCTGATAAATAAATTGTTGAAACTCCAATTACGAAAGCGCAGCGTATTATTGAAAATTACTGGGGCACGAGGCAATTCAATATCTACTATTTTGTCTGCGGGATCGGCGCTGCCGTGATTAACCTGATCGCGACTGTCGGAGACCCCTATCCGACAGTCGGCGCTTCCGGTGCCATTTACGGCGTCTTGCTGGCTTTCGGCATGATGTTCCCCGATCGCTACATTTTTCTTTATTTCCTCTTCCCGGTAAAGGCAAAGTATTTCATTGCCGGTTATGCATTTATCGAGTTTATCTCTGGTTTCGGCAGCCGGGCAATGGGCAGCGGCAGCAACGTTGCCCATTTCGCGCACCTCGGGGGCATGCTGATTGGCTTTATCTATATTACCATCAAAAGGGCCGAGTGGTCATTTTCTGGATTATTCAGCAAGATCCGCTCCTCTCCCAATAAGAAAAGTGGCCCACGCCTCCATACGCATAACCGTGTAGCTCCGCCGGTTTCTGAATCAGAAATCAATGCCATACTCGACAAGATTTCAGAACGCGGTTATGGGTCACTGACCCAGGAAGAACGCCATAAACTCCTCAGGGCTGGAGGAAAAAAATAAGCCGTGGATCAGCATGGGGCAGCCCTCTCAAAACAGGCAACGCTTTCGATATGACTGGTATGCGGAAACATGTCAACCGGTTGCACCGATAAAAGCTGATAGCCGTGAAGGCTGATCTCCTTGCCGTCACGGGCAAGGCTCGCCGGATTGCAACTGACGTAGATAATTCGCTCCGGCCTTAGCCTGAGCATGGTGGAAAGTGCCTTGGCATGCATTCCTGCCCTTGGAGGGTCGGTAATAATCACCCGTGGTGCGTCATAATTTTCGAGGGTGCTGAGTATGGCATGCAAATCCTTGAGATCAACCTGGAAGAATGCCGCGTTACCGATACCATTCAATACTGCATTACTCTGCGCATCATTGATGGAACTTTCAACAA
>JBAXON010000217.1:0-5875 GCA_037133255.1 Deltaproteobacteria bacterium | reverse complement strand
CACTACGTTTCTAAAACTCTTGTCTCATTATTAGCAAGTCTCACTAAAACGTGAAGATTGAAAAGCAGTTCTCAATTTATATTTTCTTGACAATAACATTATTATCCTGTAAATTACACGACCATGAGCGACAATAAACAGATTAATCGTGTATTAGGTCAAAGGCTTCCCGCCTCTGATAAGCGACGTCTCGTTCTTCTGACTGGCGCGCGTCAAACCGGGAAGACAACTCTCGCGAAAATGCGATATTCGGATATGCGCTATCTCAATCTAGACGCGCCGGAGAACCGCGAAGCGGTGCGTGCCGTGGCATCAACTCTTTGGTCACGGGATGTCGGGCCGGCTATCATAGATGAGGCGCAAAAGGAACCGGTTGTGTTCGATAAGGTAAAGTTCGCTTACGATGATGGGGCTTTACCTTTTTCCATTTTGCTGGGTTCCAGTCAAATTCTTCTTTTAAAAAAGATAAGGGAGACGCTAGCGGGTCGGATTTCTATTTTCGAACTTTGGCCACTGATGATGTGCGAAATTTTTAATAACTCAGCTACAGCTCCCCGGGGTCTGCCTCTTGTTGATAGTCTTTATTCCACGATGAATTGTGATGATATCTTCGGAAATCAGCCTGGTACCCTTCTTGATGATGAAAACGCATTGCGTCGAAGCGCACAAGATTATCTTCTGCAGTGGGGCGGCATGCCGGCGCTGGTAGCACTTCCCGCTGAAGAACGCCGCCAGTGGCTAAAAGATTATGAATACACTTATCTCGAACGGGATGTAGCCGATCTCGCCCGTTTAAATGATTTGATGCCCTTCAGGAAGTTTCAGCGTCTGACGGCGCTTCGTTCCGGTTGTTTGTTGAATTACGCTGAACTGGCCAGAGATGCCGCTGTCAGTGTTGATACCGCACGGCGTTATCTTGAATATCTTCGTCTTTCTTATCAAACGGTTCTTCTGCCGCCATACCATTCCAACCTGACAAGCGCTGTCATCAAAACGCCCAAGACTTATTGGCTGGATATAGGTCTGCTCCGGCATTTGACCGGTATGCAGGAAGCGGCAACAGGAGAAATATACGAATCTATGGTTGTGGCTGAATTGTTTAAGTGGATGAAGACAATGGGGCATGACGGGGATTTGTATTTCTACCGCACGCGCTCTGGATTGGAAGTAGATATTATTCTTGAATCTCCGGCAGGTGTTATCGGCATGGAAATTAAATCACGTAGAGCTCTGGCGGATAAGGATACAACAGGGTTGAAAGAAATTGCTTCGGCAATCGGTAAACGGTGGCGCGGCGGATTGGTGATTTATTCGGGTAATGAGATCAAGCGTGTCGCATCGCCTCAGATATGGGCTGTCCCTTCACACCGCCTGTTTACGAATTAAGTAAAACGTGAAGGGGGAAGAGCACAGAATAGACGATTAGAAGTTTAGACGGGCTTGACGGGCGGGGAAGAAAAGAGGATTGGAGGAGTAGACGGATTAGAAGTTTGGACGGTTTAGCAATCCACCTCCGGCGCTTTGCGCCACCTCCGCCAGCGGAGGACAGTACAGCGGATAGAAGAAAAGCCTCTGTTGAAAAATATTTTTTTATTATATGTTGTTCTCATAATGCTTCTGGCGATAGCGCCTCTCGGTAACTCTGGTGTTCTAAACAAAACTACTATCCTATCTTTTCGTGCCGATCATATCCTACATGTGTTGCAATTTATTCCCTGGGCTTTTTTCTGTGTTAAAATTAATCAAGGGAATACGAAATACTTACCCCTCTGGTTTCTTTGGGGTATTTTTTTTGCGGTCGTCAGCGAGGGTGTGCAGTATTTGCTTCCGTATCGGTCTTTTAATATTAGTGACATGCTGGCCAATGGAATTGGTGTAGCGGCGGGATTTGTAATCTTTGTACCGCTGGGGAAGGAATTAAGGGCAAACAAATCGTGTCCCTAGCGCTACGCGCCTGGGATAGTTCGCCTTACGCTTCAAAAGTCGCTTCGCTCGTTTTACACAAGGTATAATTTGTCCTGCAATCTTCAGTGCGCTGCGCTTCTGAAGCGTGGGACTCATTATCAGCTTGGCTCACTAAAGAGTGAATCGTGAAGAGAAGAAGATTTAAGTAGTCAATATTTAAGTAAATTCTTCCTATGTCAACTATGTTTAGACTTTAATCTTGACAATTTGTGGTTATGAATATAAACTACATGAACTGAGTTCATTAAACTAATCTCAAAGGGGTATGTTCTATGCAAACCATCAATATTCATGAAGCGAAGACGCACCTTTCCCGTCTGGTTGAGGAGGCTGCGCAGGGAAAATCCTTTATCATTGCCAAGGCAGGAAAGCCGCTGGTTAAGGTTTCTCCTCTGTCTGCAGAAGAGCGGAAAGGTGGCGAAAAATTGGGGTTTATGGCTGGTGAGATTTCTGTTCCTGACGATTTTGATTCATTGGGGGCACCGGAGATTATGCAACTTTTTGAGGGCAAGTCATCGTGAAACTACTATTAGATACGCATATTCTCCTGTGGACGGCCGGACAGCCTGATAAGCTTTCCGAATCAACGCGCACCCTTTTGACGACACCAGGGAATAGTCTGTTTTTCAGTGCGGCGAGTATCTGGGAAATTGTTATCAAGATGGGACTTGGTCGCGAAGATTTTAAGGTTGATCCATATCGTTTGAGAAAGATGCTCGTAGTGCATGGATACACGGAGCTTCCTGTAACCGCTGAACATGCTTTGAAGGTTGACTCGTTGCCGCCGCTTCATAAAGACCCTTTCGACCGCATGCTCCTTGCTCAAGCCCGCACAGAAGGGATGTTGCTTCTCACCGGCGATGCTTCTATTGCCCAATATCAGGAATCTGTTTTGACTATATAAAAAAGTGCCTCTCATTATTTACAGTCATCCGCGTGAGATTGATCCCTACCATCCCCAGACTCCCCCTAGGTTTCAAAAGAAATTTTAAGTGTTATTTAAATCTCCGCACGACATACAGAAAGCTGGAATGGCTTTGCCACAATAAGTTTGTGACAATGGGGGAAGAAATAGGACAAATCGTGCCCCACTCCGCCTATAGTGGCCTCGAGTCACCTTCAGGTGGTTAGGCCATACGCTTCGGGGATACCACGGATATCTTCGATATCCTCCGCCTGCGGCGGGATAATTCAACTAACAAATATTACTGCGCGGCACTTGTAATATTTGAGTCTCATTACGCCTTACGCTTCCTATAGTCAGCTTGGCTCACTAAAGGGGCGAAGATCTTTTCGTCCTTTTTTTGTCGTAATTCTACATTTAGAGGTTGTCGGCAAGCCTCTCCCTCACCCACATTCTGACGAGTGTGGACATGCCAAGTCCTTTATTATGCGCAACTTCTTTGAGTTCAGCAATGGTTGGATCGTCGAGGCGCAAAGTCAAGACCCGTTCCTTTCGGAATGATAAAGCTTCCGGTCCAGGCAGGAAGTCTTTCACAATCTTACCGGTTTTCATAGGTTCATCCGTATATGTTATTTTCTTTTTCATAAATCTTCTTCCCCTTTCTCCAGTAACCTGCTCCAATAATCCGTATTATGCCATCTCTATCGGTAAAACAGTCATGACACCGCCCTTTACCTTGCCAAAACAGAAAAAACGATTTTCCTTCCCGCAGTGATCCAAGTCCTCAATGATAACTCGTTGACTATCGGCAAAGGCGTATTGCGCTTCATAGAAAGAAACTCCGTGCTTTTCCATGTTTTGTGCATTTTTTAAGTCATCCCATTCAAAGTCTGGTGCTTTCATGGTGCTAATGTAATACTATCGCATGCTATTGTCAACAGGCATATTGGCACCTCATCTCAGGAGAAGATTTAAGGGTATGAGAAGAGGATTGGACGGATTGGGAAAATTCGTGATGCGTGAAGAGTAAAAAGGCTGAAGACTGAAGGACAGAGCGTGTCCCATCCGCCTATAGTGGCCTCGCGTCACCTTCAGGTGGTTAGGCCATGCGTTTCGGGGATACCACGGATATCTTCGATATCCTCCGCCTGCGGCGGTATAGTCCCCAATAGCCTGTGGCTATTGGATAGTTAGGCTAACAAACTTCACTACGCTGCACTTGTGAAATCTAAGTCTCACTACCATTTACGCTTCCTATAGTCAGCGAATGTCATTAAAGAGTAAAAAGCACATAACTTTTTAGAGAAACAAAATCCATTGATGTTCTTTATTAAAAAGGCTATATATTATTCTAAATTTATCAATTTAGGTCACAGAGATTAAATTGCATGGTTGATATAGCGAAGCAGATCGGCTTTTGGCGAGAAAGTGCGAAAGATGATTGGGAGGTTGCCCAACAGCTCGTGGATAATGGGCACACCAGGCATGGACTTTTCTTTGCCCACTTGGCTCTCGAAAAAATTCTTAAAGCGATTGTATGTAAACAGTCACAGGATCTGGCACCCAGAATTCATAATTTATCCAGGCTTTCCGAACTGGCTGCTCTCGCGCTGGATAACGGCAAAATGGAAGTTTTGGCTGAAATGAATGCCTTCCACATCGAAGGCCGATATCCGGAATCGCTTACAAAAGCGCCCACGAAGGAAGAGGCGTTGCACTACATAGCCAAAGCAGAAGGGGTTTTCCAATGGTTAATGAATCTGTCTTAAATAGCGTTCGAAACTATTTGCGTGCCTTGCAGAATCAAGGCGTTGTTGTAAAGTTCGGCATCGTATTCGGTTCACAGGTTGCCGGAAATACGGATATATGGAGCGATATTGATCTGCTTGTCGTTTCCCCTAAATTTGACGATCAGCGCAACCGTGATGATATCAACCTGCTTTGGCGACTTGCGGCGAAAACGGACAATCGCATTGAGCCTATCCCGTGCGGTGAGCAGCAGTGGTTTGAAGATGATTCTAGTGCCATCATTGAAATAGCAAGACGCGAAGGCGAGACGGTAACCATATCATTGGATAAGTAAGGCGCGACTAAAATCATAGTCTTTAATAGCGCGAGTTCATTCATTTCCCCCATCCACCCAAGAGAGATTGATCCCCACCCTCCCAGACTTCCCCTGGGCTTTAAACGAAATTTTAAGTGTTATATTAATCTCCACACGACATACAGAAAGCTGGAATGGCTCTGCCAGAATAACAAGTTTGTAACGATGGGGGAAGGAATAGGACAAATCGTGAAACGTTAATACGTTGAAAAGTTGAACTGTTGATAGAAAATGTTGATTTATTGAAGCGTATAATTGTTGAAAAGACGGAGGGAATAGCAGTAACGGATAATTACGGCAGCTACCTATTTATCCGTCTGCATTTATCCCATAAACGTCTTGACAACATTCTGTAATCACTATTATACTTATCACCAAACACAGTAGTGTCATTTGAAAAATGTAATGTTCATGTTGTGATGCATTGCCACAAGCATTTGATAATTTATGAGATCGACGTGGCGTTAAGGACTTTGCAATGACAGGGATGCCTGAAAAATGCTGCGTGAGGGTGCCTACATTTTGGGGCAAGATCAGGGTTCCTGAAATCGAGGAAAGAACAGTAAACATTATGAAAATAATTAAATTCTTGTATAGCATTACTCTTGTGTTTTTTATCTCAATATTGTTACTGGATGTGGCATATGCTGAATGTCCAGATGAAGTTAAAAATGCTGCGGAATCAGGAATGTCGCGCATGTTGAGTAGTATTCCGAAAGGATACGAAACGAAGTATGGATTTGCTAATCGCGAAGAATTTGCAAAGGCAACAATTGGTTTACCCTATCAAATGTGCACCATTCACCCTAACGTAATTAAAGGCAATTCAGCTGTCACGGATGATATGATTACATCTCTTGAAGAGTGGCGTTTCCCTGTGATTTGCAAAGGCCAGATTAGAG
>JBAXON010000216.1:0-5902 GCA_037133255.1 Deltaproteobacteria bacterium | reverse complement strand
ATCAACTGCTTTCTTTCAGCAGGATCGGCAATAACATAATTTTGTCTGGTCTTGTTTAGATAGTCAGAAAGGTTAGAAACAACAAACTCATCAGGACTCATAAAACGATGCCCGCGTGAAGTATTACCACTGTTGATATCTTCAATTTTCAGGGGGACAACATTGCCGGCATAAAGAGCCAGAATCCAGTGCAGAGGGCGGGCAAAGCGCAGATCATAATTGGCCCAGCGCATTGATTTTCTAAAAGGTATAGCCAGCAGGAAATTGGTCAAAATTTCCGGTAATAGGGAAGCTGTTGGCTTTCCGGCAATGGTCTTGCGCGCGCCCAGGTATTCGCCTTTGTCGGTGACAATAGTTTCCAGTTGGGAGATCTCCAGTCCCTGTCCCTTGGCAAAGCCCAGCGCAGCTTTGGTCGGATGACCGTTTTCATCGAAGGCGGTCTTTTTGGCCGGCCCCAATTTTTCTATCGTCTGATCTTCCTGTTTTTGCGCCACATCAGCAATGTAGAGAACCAGGCGACGCGGTGTGGCCATACATTTAATGCCTTCAAAGGGAATCATTTTTTCCGTAAGATATTTGCGGATGATATCTTCCATATCGCCTACGGCTTTGGACAAAAACCCGGCGGGAATTTCTTCGGTGCCAATTTCAAAAAGCAGTTCGCTTGTCATTTCTTCTCCAAATTATTATTCTTTAAGAGGGGATAACCCATTTCTTCACGTTGTTTTAAGTAAATCTCGGCGCTGAGTCGCGCAAGATTTCGAACCCGGCCGATATAACTGGTGCGCTCCGCGACACTTATCGCTCCGCGGGCATTAAGTAAGTTGAAGGCGTGGGAACACTTCAAGCAATAATCATAGGCGGGCAGGGCTAAACTCTTTTCGGCGATGCGCAGGGCTTCCTGCTCGTAAGTATCAAATAGTTTGCGCAGCATAGGGATGTCGGCAATTTCAAAGTTATACGTGGAAAATTCCACTTCGCCTTTGTGGTGAACATCACCGTATTTGATTTTGTCTGTCCACTGCAAATCATAGACATTGTTGATGCCCTGTATATACATGGCGATGCGCTCCGTGCCGTAAGTCAGTTCGGCGGAAACCGGATGAAGATCAAAGCCTCCCACTTGCTGGAAATAAGTGAATTGGGATATTTCCATTCCATCGAGCCATACCTCCCAGCCTAGCCCCCATGCGCCTAGTGTCGGAGATTCCCAGTCATCCTCAACAAACCGGATGTCGTGATCGAGAGGATCGATACCAAAACTCTTCAGAGAGTTCAGATAGAGTTCCTGAATATTAACCGGTGACGGTTTCATAATCACCTGGTATTGGTAGTAGTGCTGAAGACGGTTGGGGTTTTCGCCGTAGCGTCCATCGGTAGGACGGCGTGATGGCTGGACATAGGCTACATTCCACGGTTCCGGCCCCAGTGCGCGCAGACAGGTGGCGGGATGAAAAGTGCCGGCGCCGACTTCCATATCGTATGGCTGTTGAATTATGCAGCCTTGAGAATGCCAATATTGTTCAAGGGCAAAAATTAATTCCTGAAATGTCACAATTTCCTCCTTGCTATTTGTTCCGATAAACAGGTGTGTAATACCAAGTTGCTTTCAAAAAAATAAACTATGCTTTTTTGAAAGCTTACTTGGTATTATGCCCGGTAAATCAACCTTTTAATGTTTGGTAGCTACTTGGTATAACTAGCATGATAGCCGGGCAGTGTCAATATGAAAGGGGGAAATAGCCAGTAGTCAGCTCTTATTATTTCATTGACATTCATGGTTGTTCCTTATACTTACTCGTATAAATTTAAGGAGGTTTTAGCTATGAGATTGAAGGACAAAGTGGCAATTGTGACAGGATCAGGACGAGGTATTGGTGAAGGCATTGTTTTACGCTTTGCTGAAGAAGGCGCAAAAATTATTGTCAATGACGTCAATGAGGCGGACGCAAAAAGCGTTGTGGAAAAGATCAAAGCCAAAGGTGGCAAGGCTGTGGCCGTTGTTGGCTCGGTAGCCTCGCGGGAAACGGTACAGAAGATGGTTGATACTGCCGTTAAAGAATTCGGCACAGTTGACATTATCATCAACAACGCGGGCATTACTCGTGACGTTATTATGCATAAGATGACCGATGAACAGTGGGACCAGGTCATAGCCATTAATCTTACCGGTGTGTTCTACGGTATGCAGTGCGCGGGCAGGGTCATGCGGGAGAAAGGCTATGGAAAAATCATCAACATTTCATCAACCAGCGCGTTGGGTAATGTCGGACAGGTCAACTATTCCGCCTCCAAGGCCGGTGTAATTGGTATGACCAAAACAGTGGCCAAGGAAATGGGGCCAAAGGGCATTAATGTTAATGCCATCGCTCCGGGCATGATCTGGACAGATATGATGAAGAGCATGCCGAAGGAGACCCTTCAGCAAATGGATGCCATGTTGCCATACATTGTTCCGCTTAACCGGAAGGGATCGCCGCTGGATATTGCCAATCTGGCACTGTTTCTGGCCTCTGACGAGAGTTCATTTATCACCGGACAGGTTATATTCTGTGATGGCGGCATGAAAATCTAGTAGTTGGTATTTTCAGATTTGCAATTAAACAGGCAACAGGCTGTTGAAAGGATCAACTGCCTGTTGCCATAAATTTTACACTAGGACATGGGCAAAACCGTGTGTAGATCAGCGTACCACGCAATCATTATTTTTTGGTCCCCCGCCATCCTTTGGGGCATCCCCGACAGATACGGGCAGGGTGAAATCAATACCCGGATTCCCTGGTAAAATTACCGGTATCGATGTCCCAGACGCCACGTAAGCATACTGACCGGCGGTGTAAGTCTGGGAGCCGCCACTATTGGTGACAATAATGCTTCCTGCCGCTACAAAAAAATACACTCCGTTCGGCAGCGATCCGCAGTTATTCTCGCAAATCTTACACTCGTAGGTGGTGCCCCGGACGCCTGCTACCGCGGTTTCCGTCATCAACTCATAGCTCTCCTGCGATCCTCTCTTCCCTATCAGTCCTGTTATCGCGTGTATTCCACCTTTAATCAAAACAAAAAAGCCCTTGTCTTCTTTTGGTTTGGCTTGATCAAAGTTGTACTGGGATACCTTGAACTGCGTGTTCGGGCGCAGAGTCATCTCGCTATTGTCGGTGAACTTGATCCGTGCATAGGTCTTGTTCTCGGTTGCCAGTATATCTCCCTGCTCAACGGCAGAATTTACGGACAAGACCCTTGTCGTGCCATCCGTCTTTTTTGCAAACAGCGGCCCGCTCAAATGCGTAACACGCGCTATCGTTGTTGCGGCAAAGGATACTGTGCAAAAAACCAACAACAAGGATAGCAATACTACACTAATTGCAGTAATTTTTAACTTTGGGCTCTTTTTTCTTATCATCGTTTGTTTGTTCCCCACCTTCCTTTTTCTTCTTTTTAAGTTCCTCTTCCTCTTTGTCTGTCGTTTCCACCGTTGCTATTGTTTCTCCATCAGTTGTCTTTAGTGCGATTATCGTATCGGTGGTAGCAGTCGCGTTGCCTGTGTCCCCTGTGTCGGAAGAACCCGGATTATTCAATCTGTCCGTCCACACTATCGTGCCATTCGGGGCGCTCACCCTGCCTTCTTTCCCAATAATACTGCTACCGGCCTTCAGGGTAATATTTCCATTTGTGGACTCGATGTTTCCGTTGATCGTAAGGTCATCAGTCCCACCGCTTGCCGCGGCCTCCAATAATATGCTGCCGTAGGCTTTAACGCCACCTAAGCCGATCGTCAGAGGGCTGTTGGCGATTATGGAAAATTTACCTCCTGATTGAAAATTGCTTGTTACTTCACCAGTAGTAGTGATTGCTCCGATGTTCTGCAGAATGATATTTCCTGTACCGCCGTTGCGAAGTCCGCTTACGGAGAGAACGCCGGTGTTGTCAATTTGGATATTGTTTAAGGTGGTATTAACGGCACTGAGATTGCTCACGCCGGTCATGAGCGGGTCGATGCCGCTACCGATGCCATTGACTGCCTCTGCAAAAAGAGATGCCGCCGTTATGCTTCTTGCGCTTCCCATGCCGTTGATGATCGCGCCGCTGGATTTGAGGGTAACAGTCCCCGTGCCTGCATCGATTAGTCCGTTCAGCGTCATATCACTTCCCGTGTTCATGGTAAAATTGAAGCCGCTACTCAGTGTCAGGTTGTTGCCGGAAAAAGTGTATGGAATATCGCTTGAAGAAAGCCCACCCTTGGCGGTTCCGATCGCGGTGTTAGACATTGTCCCGCCGCTGCTTGCTGTTAATGTGTCGGAGTAAAGAGAGAAATCGGTAATATGTGTCCCACTGGAGAGATAGACCGAAGCGGCCTTCACGGTATCTCCGGAAATGTAGGCAAGAAGGGAGCGTCCTTCCAAAACGGAACCGCCGGGAAGAGCAAAGTAATAAAAGCCGTTGGCTCCCGTTGAAGCCGTTGCTAAAAGTGACCCATTGACCGCTGTTTGAATGGTCTTTCCCGCCTCGGTCACATCAACTTTGCCGGAAAGAATCTGTGGCGTTCCAGTAAACTGCCATGATAGATACGGGTAGGATATGCCCTGCACGATGCCCCGGGTGCTGGTGAAATTCCAGTTCCCATCAGTTTGCGGATAGGAGGCTTGCTTCATCATATTTTCAGTGGTCAGACCTGTACCTCCGGCGCTGTTTGGTTGGCCGGAAGTATTTATATCCCAGAAACTGCTGGTGACCCCATCTCCACTATTTTCACCAACAAGGCCTCCGACATAACCGGTTCGCGTTCCCGTTACCGCCCCCGTGCTGTAGGTATTGCTGATAGTGCCAGAATTATACCCCACCAGGCCGCCTACGCCACGTGTTGCATTTGCTCCTGTTCCGGTTCCCTTTACCGTTGCTGTGCTGTAGGAATTGGTGATTTTGCCACTACCATTATCCCCGACCAGACCGCCGACTTCACCAGTATCGATTCCCGTTCCCGTTCCAGTTCCAGTTACCGTACCAGTAGTGAAGGAATTGCTGATCGTGCCGGAATTTAATCCCACCAGACCGCCTGTATTGTGTCTGCCGGTTATATTCACATCCACCATCCCAACATTCCTAATAATGGCAGAATTTCTAGTGTCTCCGAACAGGCCGACATAGTAGTTTGTGCCGCTATCGGTACGGTTGATATAGAGGCCGGTAATGGTGTGGCCGAGGCCGTCAAATGCCCCGTTGAATGTGCCGGGGAAGGGGGAACCGCTGTTACCAATAGGCTCAAAGCCTGCGCTGCTGTTCCAGCCACTGGTGGTAGATGCATCTATATTGCTCCCCAGAGCGTAGTTGCGTGACAAGAAGCCTTTCATCCCCTGGAGATCAGTGCCGGTGGTGCTGCCTACTGCACCCAGGCTGTTGATGACGGTGTAGTTGATAGTTGTGCCGTTATTCCCAAGTTTGGTGCTGAAGTTGTTGCCTGCTGGCAGATTGACCGGAGCGTTAACTGAATACGTTGCGGTGTTGTCCTGAGCAACTGCACCCTGGCCGTATAGCAGCGCCAGTTGTGCAGTACCAGAGCCTTTGAGCGTCGAATTGATGTTGATATTGCGATAGGCGTTGAGTGTGAGAAGGTGGTTGATCCAGCTTACGGTGTCGTTGACAAAGATATCTCCGTTTGTACCTCCGCCTGCTGTGCCGTAACGATCTGTGATGGTGTTTGTACCTGATTCGGTATGGATTGTGATGTTGTTGTCGACAAGCAATGAAGACAGGTACGTGCCAGTGATGTTGCCAGCAGTGGCTGCTATAGTGAAGTCGTACGGGTCAATCAGCCAGTTACCGCCATTTGTCTTGACTCTAATTCCATTCAGGTCAACTTTTGCTGCCGATGTTTCGATAAAGCCGCCACTGCCGATGCTTCCAT
>JBAXON010000215.1:0-5960 GCA_037133255.1 Deltaproteobacteria bacterium | reverse complement strand
AGAGTTCGGATGCGTCTTGTTGCCTCCAGGCCATCCATATCAGGCATTCTCAGATCCATCAGGATCAGGTTGAACGGCTCGCTCGCAACATGCTCAAGTGCCTGTTTGCCATCTATGGCCAGAGTTACGGTATGCCCCAATGCTGTCAAGGTATCATGCATCAGGATGCGGCTGGTTTTGTTGTCCTCCACGACCAGCAAAGACAGAGGGATGTTGAGTGCCCGAATTACTGGTTCGGATATCTCGGGTGGCGCGGCAATCGCAGGCATTGGCAGTTCCACGGTAAATGTGCTTCCCGCGCCTTCTGTGCTTGCAACCGTGATGTTCCCGCCCATTAGCCTTACCAGCTGCCGGACAATGGCCAAACCCAGACCGGTACCGCCGTATTTGCGGGTGATGCTTGCGTTGAGCTGGTTGAAGGATTCAAATAGCAGAGATTGCTTATCTTCCGGGATGCCGATGCCGGTATCCTGTACTTCAAAGCGCACGGGGGAAAACCCATCGGAGCCTTGCTTCGGCATCAAAGATATGCGGCAGATAACCTCACCTGTCTGTGTGAATTTAATGGCGTTACTCAGCAGGTTGGCCAATATTTGTCTCAGCCGAAGCTGATCAGTGCTTACCCAGACCGGCACGTCTTTGCCCACAGTAATCTGGAGGCTGATATTTTTGAGGGAAGCCTGGGGCTGAAAATTATTCTCGATGGCGCTAATGAGCTGATGCAGATTAACAGGCATTGTCTCCAACTCCAACCGCCCGGCCTCAATCTTACTCATATCCAGGATGTCATTGACCAGTCGCATCAGGGAGTGGGAGGATTGCTCGATGATATCAAGATACTCTGTCCGCTTGCCATCAGAGGTGGCCATGCCGGCAAGTGAACTGAAGCCGACGATAGAATTAAGCGGAGTGCGAATCTCATGGCTGACCAGCGCCAGAAATTCTGACTTGGCCTGATGGACTGCTTGCGCTTCTCTGTGCGACTGTTTCAAACTGGCCTCGTTATTGACCTCTGAAGTTATATCCACCGCGTTTCCCACAAAAGAGACGATTTCTTTTTTCTCGTTAAAGCAGGGGACGATATTGGAACGATGCCAGCGGTATGATCCATCGCTATGCAATACACGATATACAGCGCCCTGCTGAACTTCGTCTGTTTCCATTATTTTAATCATAAAGGCTTCGCATGCCGCAATATCATCCGCATGGACAAAGTCTCGAAAATCCCGCCCGATCACATCGGCTGCATTGTGCCCAAGCAAATTGGTCCAACTGGGAGATACAAAGCCAAAGATACCGGCAGTATCCAGCGTATAGATGATGCCGTGGCTGTTTTGGACAAGCATCTGATACTGCTTTTCGGAATTACGGCTATTGATGTAAAGTGCTTCAATTTTTTCGGTACCAAAAAATGAAGACCTGCGGAAGTTGTAATAGGTGTTGGAAATCCGGATACCCAGAATATTGGCAAGAAGAAAAGTCAATAACACGGTTAAAGCTGCCACAAAACCCAAAGGCTCTTTGACTAAAAAAAAGCAAGCCAAACTGCCGATACCCATAGTGATAGGCGGGAGCGCGCGGTATAAGGTTCTATCCGGCAGCGTTGCAAATAAAGCGACAATAGCGCCAAGTTCGGCCATCATGCTGTGGAGATAGCCCGCCGGCCTGGAAAGAATCACCAGGATGTTAGTCAAGGCAAGATACATCCCAAAAGCAAAAGCTAAGCGGTCAAAGGTGGCGGGATTCGCGGTTGTCCAACTGCGGTAAATGGCTCCCAGGGCAAGCCCGATGACGGATACTCTAAGTGCCAGCAATCCATAGAAAACCCATCCATCCTGCCACAGCGCGCGATCGGCCATGATGAGCAACAGGAATATGAAGATGAGCACTCCCGCGAAAAAGTTAAAAGAGCGCGAATCCTGACGGAGATAATGAACCCGGTAACGAAGTTCATCCTCAGTGCTATTGGCTGCTTCCGGCATGTTTATTTCCAAGGACATTCACCCTGCAATTATCACATTAGACAAGAAAGTTTCCCTGACGGGGACAATATAGAAAATTTCTTTTTGTATATCAAGAGTTATGCTTGAAAGTCAAGCTGTTCTATGGTAGTTGACTGCGGCATATACATATAAAGAGGAGTAACATAAAATGGATTACAAAGAGACATTGAATCTTCCCCAGACTGATTTTCCGATGAAGGCGAATCTGGCGCAGCGCGAGCCGGAGATGCTCAAGAATTGGGAAGAAATGGACATTTATTCGAAAATTCGGGAAACGGCCAAAGGGAAAATCCCATACATTCTGCATGATGGCCCTCCCTATGCTAATGGCAATATTCATCTGGGCACAGCGCTCAATAAAATTATTAAAGATATTGTCATCAAAGCCAAAAACATGACCGGGTTTGATGGTGTATATGTGCCGGGCTGGGATTGCCACGGCCTGCCCATTGAACATCAGGTGGATAAAGAGCTGGGCAGTAAAAAACAAGGCATGTCGCAGGTGGATAAACGCCGCGCCTGCCGCGCCTATGCCGAGAAATTTGTCGGCACACAGAAAGAGCAATTTAAACGGTTGGGTGTTTTTGGCCAGTGGGATAATCCTTATATGACCATGGCCTATCCGTACGAAGCGACAACGATTGCCGAGTTTGGCAAGCTCTATCTGGGTGGCAGTGTGTATAAAGGCAAGAAGCCGGTGTATTGGTGCGCCTCCTGCAAGACGGCGCTGGCTGAGGCGGAAGTGGAATACGCCGATCATAAGACACCATCTATTTATGTCAAATTTACCTTTACGTCCGATGTGGGCAAGGTCTTGCCAAAGCTTTCCGGTCATAAAATCAATATGGTGATTTGGACCACCACGCCCTGGACGATCCCCGCCAATCTGGCGATTGCCCTCAAGGATGATTTTATTTACACAGCAGTAAAAATTGATAATGAGGTGCTGATTGTCGCTAAAGACATGCTCGATTATTGCCTGGATGCTTTCGGTTACAAAAATAAAAAATATGAGATTCTGGATGAATTTGAAGGCGTGGTACTCGAAGGGCAAAAGTGTGTCCATCCATTGATAAAAAGAGACAGTGTTTTGATTTTAGCTCCTTTTGTCACCCTGGAGGCAGGAACCGGTGCTGTTCACATTGCGCCCGGCCACGGTCAGGAAGATTATGAAATCGGCTTAAAATACGGTCTGGATAATTACGCGCCGGTGGATGACGCCGGTAAATTTACGGAAGATGTCGAACATTTTGCCGGTCAGTTTGTTTTTGATGCCAATGAAAACGTGATTAAGAAATTAAAAGAAGTGGGCGCGCTTTTGGGGCACTTCCCGATGCAGCATTCTTATCCGCATTGCTGGCGCTGTAAAAAACCAATTATCTTTCGTTCCACCGAGCAGTGGTTTATCTCGATGGAGAAAAATGATTTGCGCAAAAAAGCGCTGGAGTGCATTAACGCGGTGCAGTGGATTCCCGCGTGGGGGCGTGATCGCATTTACGGCATGGTGGAGAATCGCCCCGATTGGTGCATATCGCGTCAGCGGCTGTGGGGAGTTCCGATAACTGTTTTTTATTGCGCGAAATGCAAGAAGGAATTGCTGACTAAAGAAATTCTGGATCATCTGGTGGGCTTAGTGGAAAAAGCTGGCGCGGATGTCTGGTTTGAGAAAGAAGCGAAAGATCTGATGCCCAAAAACACAATCTGCCCGCATTGCAAGAATGCCGAATTTGAAAAAGAAGTAAATATTCTGGATGTGTGGTTTGATTCCGGCGTGAGCCACGCGGCAGTTCTGGAAAAAAGAAATGATTTGAGTTCCCCTGCGGACATGTATCTGGAAGGCTCCGATCAGCACCGAGGCTGGTTCCATTCCTCGCTTCTGGAATCAGTGGGAACCAGGGGCAGGGCGCCGTACAAAAGCGTGCTTACGCACGGTTTTGTGGTGGACGGCGATGGCAAGAAAATGTCCAAGTCCGTCGGCAACACAATTGACGCGGAAGATGCGATTGCCAAATATGGCGCGGAAATTTTGCGGCTCTGGGTGGCGGCGGAAGACTATACCGACGATATTCGTATTTCCGATGAAATTCTCAAACGACTGATGGAAGCTTATCGCCGGATTCGTAACACCAGCAGGTTTATTCTGGGTAACATTTATGATTTTAACATTGATACCGATCAGGTTGCCTACGACCAAATGATCGAAATGGACAGATGGGCGCTGCACCGCTTGCAGGAAGTGATCAAACGAGTGACGGAAGCCTATGATCGCCATCAGTTTCATGTGGTCTTCTACACGCTTTATAATTACTGCACGGTGGATTTAAGCGCGCTTTATCTGGATGTCTTAAAAGACAGGCTCTACACAAGTAAGGCGGCATCTGTTGCCCGTCGTTCAGGACAGACAGCGATAGTCATTATTTTAAGAACAATGACGCAACTGCTGGCGCCGATTTTGACCTTTACCGCGGAAGAAGTCTGGAAGGCCCTGCCTGCATGGAAAGGAAAAGCGCTAAGTGTTCATCTGACTCAATTTCCGCAAGTAAATGATCAATATTTTAATGCAGATTTGGGCGAGAACTGGAAGGCGATGATTGACGCCAAAGCGGAAATTTCCAAAGCAATCGAGCAGGCCCGGAAAGAAAAAGTAATCGGTCATTCTCTCGATGCGCGAATAACAATCGCCGCGCCGGAGAAAATGCATGCTTTATTCGCCGCGCATCAGGAAGATTTAAGAGCATTGCTGATTGTTTCGCAATTGGAGTTGGCCAAGGAGAGTGACATGACCAAGCCTTACGCAAGCGAAGAGATAAAGGGATTATTTGTCGGCGTGGAGAAGGCCCACGGCGTCAAATGCGAACGCTGCTGGATTTATGAAGAATCGGTTGGCTCAAATGAGCAGCATCCAACGGTTTGCAGCCGCTGCCTGCCTAATTTGTAGATAAATATTATCCATTTTTGTCATTCCGGACTTGGAGACCTCGTCGCAATTGTCATTGCGAGCCGACTCTCAGGCGGCGTGGCCATCTCATAAGCCGTTGACAGTATTGTGATTGCCACGTCGTCCAAGGGACTCCTCGCAATGACAGAGGTTAGCACACAGTAGCTAAGAATGGAATGACAGGCTGTAAAATTTTTTACTGGTTTATCAATATTTGAGGAGGATTTATTTTGAAAAAAAATATTTTAATATTCTTGCTGGGCGCGGCGGGAATCATTGCGCTCGATCAGATAACTAAATGTGCTATTACCACAAGATTTATCATGCATGAATCATATCCGGTTATAAACGGTTTGTTCAACCTGGTATATGTGATGAATCCCGGCGCTGCCTTTGGCTTTCTGGCCAATGCTTCCGAGATATTCCGCTATATTTTCTTTACCTCCATCACCATTTTGGCGCTTGTGCTGATTTTGTATTATCTTATCAAGCACAAGCCGCAAGGTTTAATACTTGTCTGTGCCCTTACTTTGATTTTTGCCGGCGCGGTAGGAAATCTTATAGACAGGTTACGTTTCGGCGCGGTTGTAGATTTTCTTGATGTCTATATCGCTTCCGCTCACTGGCCGGCCTTTAATGTGGCGGATTCAGCAATATCAATCGGTGCTGTGTTAATGATCTGGGATATGATCGACAATCGCAAAAAGGAAAAAACATCTTAAATCAGTCCCCAAGATTATTTTATACCATTTCGCCATCAAACATTAATGAAATAAATTTAAAAGCACAAAAAAATCCCCGGAAGTTGCCTGCCCTCCCGGGGATTTAATTTAACAGCGTTTTAGACTTTGACCGACTAACCTTCAGCCTTCAGTCTAACATCCTATCCTAGAATGTCAACGTCAGCTTGTTAATCAGCATGTACTCGTTCCTAAGAGAGTTACCATTGTTGCTGCCTTTGTAGTAGTCACCGACGAACCAGTAACCGACGCCCATCATATAGGAGAGGTTATTGGTGA
>JBAXON010000214.1:0-5977 GCA_037133255.1 Deltaproteobacteria bacterium | reverse complement strand
AAGGTGTGTTGCTTTCCCAGGGAAATGTAACGAACAATGCCCACACCGCGATTGTCAGCTTCAATTACATGAATGAAAACGAAGTAACACTATCAATACTCCCATGGGCGCATGTCTTCGGACTCGGAGAACTTATCATAATGTGCCATTTGGGCGCGTCAATTGGTCTTGCGGAAAGCGCGGCGACCATAGGCGAGGATTTGTCTCTGGTTAGGCCGACTTTCCTTGTTGCTGTTCCCCGTGTTTTCAACAAGGTATATGATGGTTTATGGACCAAGATGAACGAAGAAGGCGGGCTTCCCAGAAAATTATTTGTCATGGGAGTGGAAAGCGGCAAGAAAAAACGCGAGCTTGCGGCACAGGGCAAATCAGATTTCATGACTAACCTGAAGTTTAAAATTGCGGACGCGATTGTATTTAAGAAAATTCGGGCGAAACTCGGCGGCAGATTAGTGGGATCCATGACCGGAAGCGCAGCAATGAATCCGGAAATTTCTTACTTTTTCTGGGATCTGGGTATTCCCCTTTATGACGCTTACGGATTGACCGAGACCTCACCGGGGGCAACGATGAACTGCCCGACCAAATACAGAATCGGTAGCGTAGGCCCTGCTATGGACAAATGCAGGATAGTAATTGATAAGTCGGTTGTCGGGCCGGATGCCAAAGACGGCGAGATAATCATTTACGGCCCTAATGTTATGCAGGGATATTATAACAAGCCCGAAGCCACAGCGGCTGTTATGACCGCTGACGGCGGATTCCGGACAGGGGATCGCGGCCGTCTTGACGAGGATGGCTTCCTGTTTATAACCGGAAGGCTCAAAGAACAGTTTAAGCTCGAAAACGGCAAATATGTTTTCCCGGTAGCTATTGAAGAAGATATCAAACTGAATCACTATATTGAAAACGCCATGATCTACGGGGAGGGCAAGGAGTTCAATGTTTGTCTGATAATCCCGGATTTTGCAGTTCTGGATAAATGGGCGGAAAAGAATAATCTGCCTAAAGACCATGAGCAGCTTCTTAAAATGGACCAGGTAAAAAACTTTCTTACCAATGAAGTAAATAGTTCCCTCAGTGGTAAATATGCGACTTATGAGATGCCTAAAAAACTCATATTCATCAGCGAAGCTTTCACGCTTGCAAACGGAACGCTGACCCAGACCATGAAACTGAAAAGGCGAATTGTTTTTGAAAAATACAAGGATCAAATTGCCGCATCATACGCTAAATAGAAGGCAATAAGTATTACATCATGTTCAAGCAGAAACCTCACCGTTTATCAGCGGTGAGGTTTCTTGCATATAGAGCAAATCCATCAGGTCTTGTGAGTCTTCAGGATGACCAGGGCATCGACGGCCACAGGTAGGCCCTCCGTAACGATCAGGGGATTGATATCGATCTCCGCGATCTCGTCGCAGGCCATCCCCAGATTGCCGATACCCACTAGGGCCCTTACCAGGACTTCCCTGTTGACGGCGCCTTCTCCGCGGAAGGCATCGAGGAGCTTTCCCGCTTTAATTTCACTGATCATTTCTTGCGCATCCTCTTCGGTCAGAGGGGCGACGCGAAAGCTGACATCTTTCATGGCCTCCGTAAAAATGCCGCCAATGCCAAACATGACGCATGGGCCAAACTGGGGATCACGGGTAAGACCGATAACGAATTCCCGATTGCCTTTTACCATCTTTTGGATGAGGACGCCGTCGAGGTCAATCCCTTTTCCCATGAGTTCATCATAGGCCTGGGCCGCGTCTTCCCTGTTTTTGAGGTTTACTAAGACCATTCCAATTTCTGTCTTATGTGTAAGCGCGGGAGAAGATCCCTTGATGACAACGGGAAAACCGATCACGGCTGCCTGATCCATCGCCTCCTGCCGGGAATGAACCAAAACCTCCTGGGTTATGGGAACACCGGCGGCAGCGACAACTAGTTTGGATTCGTATTCCGATAGTGCCTGCTGACCGCGCTCGATGGCTTTTAATAAAAGGGTTCTCACTTCTTTTTCTTTCTTTAAAACAACTGTAGTTATCATGACGCGGCCTCCGCCCAGGCACCGATGTTATTCTCGAGGCCTGAGGCTGCACTTGAGGCAGGAGCGGATATAAAATTCCTTTTCAGGAGTGATTCATAATACGCATGGGAAACGGACAATGCCCGTACTGCCTGCTCTGATGTCTCGAAAATGGGGATGCGGTGCTTGGCGCGAATGGCAATGGACTTGGCGATTGCGTTTGCTGTGTAAATGGCCGCGGGCTTATCGTAGCGCTTGCAAATTTTCATCAGCTCCAGAAGGGTATCGATTACAAAGGGCTGCCATACACTCAGAAGGGGCAGAAGGCCGTCCACCTCATCCGCGGCAAGAAGGATCTCGAAGATGTCAAGATATGTCTGCGGCGGAGCTGGGCCGATATCCACGGGATTTTTGATATTGAATGCTTTTCCTGCTTTTTTCAGTTTTTCCTGAGTCTGCGAAGAAAGGTGTACCATCTGCAAGCCCGCTTCCACCAGCAGGTCTGCGGCGATACTGCCGAAGGCGCCGGAATTGGTAAACATCGCAATTCGCTTCCCTTTCAATAGAGGCATTTCCGTAAATATCTTAGGCAGAGAGTGGAGCTCGTCGATGGATTGAAGGCGGATGATCCCCGCCTGCTTGCATGCGCTATCAAAAATTGAATCATTGTTAGCCATTCCCGCTGTATGAGACATAGCGGCCATAGCTCCTTCCGGAGTTTTGCCCACTTTGTAGATCAGTATCGGTTTGCGGGATTTTTTCGCTGCATCCATGAGCTTGCGGCCGTTGGCTACATTCTCCAAGTATATACCGATGACTTCTGTCTCGTCTTTTTGAAAATAATCAATGAGATCTGCCTCATCTACGTCGCACTTGTTGCCGATGCTGACAACTTTGTTCACGCCAACAACGTCGTAATAGAGTGATTCCATAACCAAGACGGCAACGCCGCCACTCTGGATAATATAGGAAATGTTGCCCGGAACCTCAAAAATTTGGCTCATCTCAACCAGGCTTGGGTTAACGCCATAGAAACAGCAGAATTTTTTGCGGGTGCTAAGCGTCCCCAGGCAGTTCGGGCCCATTATGCGTATGCCGTTTACGCGGGCGATATTGTCAATCTCTTGCTGCATTGCCTTGCCGTCTTCTCCGCCCTCAGAAAAGCCAGCCGTTTCGATGATAATTCGTTTAATTCCTTTGACCGCGCAATCTTTGATAATACCGGGAACGTTGCGTGCCGCTACGATGATTACTGCCAGATCGGGTGTTTTCGGAATGTCCAGAATTGATGAATAACCAGGATAGCCGTTCACGGCCTCCCCTTTTAAGTTCAAAGCATATACGTCACCGGTATACTGGAGATAATCTTTCAGCATGGTACAGATTGTCGCACCCAGGTTGAAGGGGGCATTGGACGCGCCAATGACAACAATTGATTTGGGATCGAAGAACATTTCCATGAGACACTCACTTGTAATTGTATTTAAATCGGTTGCAATGAGTCAAATCTTTCAACTTTTGTCAAGAAAGAAAAAATGTTTTTCCCCGAGCAAATTACCCTTGTGCTTTAATAACAGATGATTAAAAGAAAATTATTGTAATGTCTAAACGAGCGCGAATATGAAAAAACGTGCATACATTAATCGTCTGTGGTAATCCTTCCGCTCCAATCTCAGGGGGAAGACCATGCTGCAATTACGATATGAAAAAATAGCGAAGGAACTAAGTATTACCGGCAGGCAGGTGACAGATACCGCCGCGATGATAGCCGAAGGGGCGACGGTTCCCTTCATTGCTCGTTACCGGAAAGAAGTTACCGGATCGCTTGATGAAGTGGCCGTAACCGCCATTCGAGATCGCTTACAGCAGCTCGAAGAATTAGAGACCCGCCGCACGGCGATTTTGAAATCTCTGACAGAGCGCAATCTGCTGACGCCGGAACTGGAAGAGAAAATAAACGCTGCCGAAACAATGTCCGTTCTGGAAGATATCTATCTGCCGTTTCGGCCTAAGCGCCGCACACGGGCGACCGTGGCCCGTGAAAAAGGACTGGAACCACTGGCACAAGAAATTTTCGATCAAGAAGATTTTGATCTTGCCAGTGTTGCTGCAACTTTTATCAGTGAAGAAAAAGGCGTGGCATCGATTGAGGAGGCTCTGGCCGGAGCCAGAGACATTATTGCCGAATGGGTGAATGAAGATGCGACCGCGCGGGCAAAGATTCGTGAGCTGTTTTGGGCTAAAGGCATTATCCGCTCTAACGTTTTGACGGACAAACTGGAGGCTGGCATTAAATATAAAGACTACTACGACTGGGAAGAGGCAATTTCGTCCACGCCATCCCACAGGATTTTAGCCATGCGTCGCGGGGAGAAAGAAGAATTCCTGACTCTGCGCATA
This sequence comes from Deltaproteobacteria bacterium, assembly GCA_037133255.1. Lineage (GTDB taxonomy): Bacteria > Desulfobacterota > Syntrophia > Syntrophales > Smithellaceae > FEN-1160. Next base: position 1,560 of record JBAXON010000214.1, on the reverse strand, counting down.
GTGCCGCCGGAAGAAGAGGCGATAAATATTCTCACAGCGCTCTTTGTTAAAGCAAAAAACGATGCCGCCACACAGGTTGCTCTTGCCTGCACTGATAGTTACAAGCGGCTGCTTTCGATGTCTATGGAAACGGAGATTCGCCTGGCAACAAAGAAAAAGGCTGATGAGACGGCGATCAAAGTGTTTGCCGATAATCTTCGCCAGCTATTGCTTGCTCCACCTTTGGGGCAAAAATCAATCCTGGCAATCGATCCCGGTTTTCGCACCGGTTGTAAAACTGTGTGCCTCGACAAGCAAGGCAAGCTCCTCCATCATGAAACCATCTCGCTTCTTTCGGAGAAAGGTCATGCTGAGGCAGCCAAAACAATTCTAAATCTTTGCAATCAATTTAATATTGAAGCCATTGCTGTGGGTAATGGCACGGCAGGACGTGAGACAGAAGCTTTTTTGCGCGCACTTCCCCTTCCCAAAGAAATTCAGATTGTCATGGTCAATGAAAGCGGGGCCTCGATTTATTCTGCATCCAAACTGGCGAGGGAGGAATTTCCCGATCAGGATATTACTGTACGCGGTGGAATTTCTATTGGTAGGCGGTTGATGGACCCTCTGGCGGAACTTGTCAAGATCGAACCGAAAGCCATCGGCGTCGGCCAGTATCAGCATGATGTGGATCAGGAAGAATTGCAGCGCTGCCTTGATGATATAGTGGTCAGTTGTGTTAATGCGGTAGGTGTGGAAGTAAATACAGCCAGCGCCCAACTTCTTTCTTATGTTTCCGGTCTGGGGCCGGCGCTTGCGGAAAACATCGTCAAACATCGTGATGAGAATGGCCCGTTTCCGGCACGTGATGCGCTCAAAGGGGTGAAACGTCTCGGGGCCAAGGCCTTTGAGCAGGCTGCCGGTTTTCTGCGCGTGCGCGATAGCGGCAATCCCCTCGATGCCAGCGCCGTCCATCCCGAGAGCTATCCGATCGTAGAGAAGATGGCGCGTGATCAGGGCTGTCTTGTTGCGGATTTGATGGCCGATGATGAAATGCGGCAAAAGATTGTCCTTGCAAGTTATGTAACCGATAAAGTAGGACTGCCAACGCTGAAGGATATTATGGCGGAGCTGACCAAGCCTGGGCGCGACCCGCGGCAGCAATTTGAAAATGTTGTTTTTGCCGAAGGAATCGAAAAGATAACCGACCTGATTGTCGGAATGAAACTAACCGGTGTGGTCACCAACATCACTGCCTTTGGCGCTTTTGTTGATATTGGTGTTCATCAGGATGGCTTGCTTCATATCAGTAATTTAGCCAATGAATTTATCAGCGATCCAAACGAAGTGGTAAAATTAAATCAGCAAGTTATTGTGAAAGTTCTTGAAGTGGATGCCGCTCGAAAACGGATAAATTGATCCATGAAAGAATAATTTAAACAATTTAACAAAACTCTATTTGCCTTCAATATTTCTCATTTTAATAAAATCCTTTTCATTTTAATAATTTTTTTAATTATTTCATAATTTATAACGATTTTAATAATTTGTATTGTCAATTAATTTATAATTCAAAAGGAA
>JBAXON010000213.1:0-6004 GCA_037133255.1 Deltaproteobacteria bacterium | reverse complement strand
ATCGATTGCCTGGAGCATGATTACTTTCATTAGGTAATTCATCAGTTCCTGACCAAATTCACTCTCCTTATCATGAAGAAGTGTTTTTGCGTTTTGATCGATATGCTCGCGGATGAAATCAATTGATTTAAGTTCCGGCGAATTAATAATATTGAGCTTTAAATTGAACTGTTTGAATAAGGAATCATCAAGTCCCTTGAGGTTCCATTCGTCATAATGAGTCTTTTCCCCGATAAATTCGTTTAAAAGATCATCGATGATTTCTTCAATCATTTCTTCAATATCAGTCCATAAATCCTTGCCACGCAATACTTTTTTCCGTTGCTCATATATTACTTTCCGCTGTTTATTCATTACATCGTCATAATCCAGCAGATGCTTCCGTATATCAAAATTTTGCCCCTCCACGCGCTTCTGCGCATTTTCAATAGCACGGGAGATATATTTATGTTCAATAGGCTGATTTTCTTCAATACCGATTCTATCCATGATAGAAGATATTTTTTCTGCGCCGAAAATTCGTAATAAGTCGTCTTCTAACGAAAGATAAAAACGAGAGGAACCATCATCGCCCTGTCTGCCTGACCGGCCTCTCAACTGATTGTCGATACGACGGCTTTCATGACGCTCTGTACCCAGAATATGCAATCCACCCCAATCGGCAACTTTTTCGCCAAGTTTTATATCAGTTCCGCGGCCTGCCATATTGGTGGATATAGTAACCATACCTGGTTGCCCTGCCTGCGCTATTATCTCCGCTTCTCTTTCATGATTCTTGGCATTGAGAACATGATGCTTGACACCGGCGCGGGTAAGATAAGTACCCAAAAGCTCTGATTTCTCAATAGAAATTGTTCCAATCAGAACCGGCCGTTTAATCTTATTTAAAGCTTTAACCTCTTCTATAACCGCCTTTATTTTTTCTTTTTCTGTTTTATAAATTAAATCGTTGTTGTCCGTGCGAATCATCGGCATATTTGTAGGTATAACCAAAACTTCAAGATTATAAATTTTCTTGAATTCTTCCGCTTCCGTATCGGCAGTGCCTGTCATGCCAGAGAGTTTTTTGTACATTCTAAAATAATTCTGGAAAGTAATCGAGGCCAGCGTTTGATTTTCTTTTTCGATCTTTACTTTTTCTTTTGCCTCCAGTGCCTGATGTAAACCATCACTATAACGCCTTCCGGGCATTACTCTTCCCGTAAATTCGTCAACAATGATCACCTGTCCGTCTTTGACCAGATAATCTACATCGCGTTTGAACATAGTATGCGCCCGCAGCGCCTGAGTCACATGGTGCAGAGTCTCAATGTTGCGCGGTTCATATAAGTTATTGACATTCAATAATTCTTCCACACGCGCGACACCTTCTTCGGTTAGCACAACTGTGCGGCTTTTTTCATCAATTGAGTAATGATCGTCTTTTTTTAAACGTGGAATTAATTGGTTTATCTTATAATATTTATCTGTTGATTCTTCAGACTGTCCTGAAATGATTAATGGTGTGCGGGCTTCATCAATAAGAATGCTGTCAACTTCATCAACAATCGCGTAATTAAATTCTCTTTGGACATAATCATCCAAACTGAACTTCATGTTGTCGCGTAAATAATCAAACCCAAATTCATTATTTGTACCATAAGTAATATCGGCATGGTATGCTTCTCTTCGCTCATCATCATCCATACCATGAACAATGACTCCTACACTCAGCCCCAGGAAACTATAAATCGGCCCCATCCATTCGGAGTCTCTTTTTGCCAGATAATCGTTAACAGTGACAACGTGGCAACCTTTACCTTCTAAAGAATTAAGATAGAGAGGCATGGTTGCCGCAAGCGTCTTTCCTTCACCAGTTTTCATTTCGGCAATTTTGCCCTCATGCAAAACAATGCCACCTAGTACCTGAGCTTCAAACGGGCGCATTAATAATGTGCGTCGAGATGCTTCTCTGGCAACGGCAAATGCCTCTGTAAGAATATCGTCAACGGTGAAACCGTTTAATAACTTTTCTTTGAAATAGGAAGATTTGTTTCTTAATTCTGCATCGCTCAAAGACATCATTTCAGGCTCATAATTATTTACTTCATCTAAAAGTATGGCCAAGCGCTTTAATTCGCGGTCGTTCTTTGTTCCCACGATTTTTTTTAGTATATTACCCAGCATTAATCACCTTCAAAAAAAAACCGGTAGAGTTACCGGTGGACTTAGTATCTTCATTTCTGATAATTAAAGTTCTGAACCATTCACTGGAACTTTTCGGTAATGATAATATTTATAATTTTTTTAAACAATTTTCAGATAAACAGTAGATTGAGTTTTTGTATTTCGGCCAACTGATTAATTCAAATAACGCCTTGGATTGACTGAAATCTTATTCACATAAACCGCATAGTGAAGATGAGGACCAGTGCTTCTACCCGTAGTACCCACATAACCCAGCACATCACCTCTCTTGACTCTGCTGCCTTGTTTTGCGGCAAATTTGAATAAATGGCTATAAGTGGTCAAAATTCCATGACCGTGATCAACTCTAATCATATTACCATCCGCGGCCTGATGAGTTACTTCAAGTACATATCCATCCGCCGGACAAATCACTTCTTTATTCATTCTTGTTGCAATGTCGAGCCCACCATGAAATTCTACACCTGAACCAAAAGGCGATCTCCGTGTACCGAAAACAGAAGTTACCCACCCTTTGACCGGCCAAATAGAAGGCGTGGCAGCCAGAAGTGACTTTCGTTCACGCAAAAAAATCAAAAGCTCTGTAAAACTCGTTTCCCTGACATTAGCTTCTTCATTTAACTGACTGATACTTTTACGCATTCCGGAAACAAGTTTTACCTGATCCTGATCAAGCAAATCTTTAATTTTTATCTGGATATTACCAGAACCACCAATGCCTAAGAGCATTCTTTTATCACGAGCTATTTGATAATTCGCGACGATTCTTAATTTTTTATCAAACTGGTTAAATTCTTCGATTCTGTCAGCAAATTCATCGATTTTTAAAGCTAGTTCTTGAAGTTGCTGTGATTGTTCGACTGTTTCTACTCTAAGACGCGCCAATTCAGCTTTATCCCTTTTAATACTGGCGTAATCATAAACCATATAAAGAATTAAGAAAACTGCTAGAACAAAAAAGATTAGCAATCCTCGAATTAAAGTGCTGGAAAGAGAAAGCTTCCTGGCCACTGCACTCTTACGACGCGGAATTATCATTAACGTAAAGAAACTATTGGACATTCTTCCCCTTTTCCTTACAAATTTATATGCAACCAGACCAATCTAAAGCTTTATTACTATAGAAATATATCACAAGAACAATGCGAAAGTCAACAATAACTTAAGGGCATACGCTTTCTCATAAAATACAGCTGCTTTTTATCAAAAATCAGTCTATCTGCGGAAGGTGGGTTGGCACCCCCATAGATAATGACAAAACAGGATACGAAACGGATAACAAAAGAGCGATTCTTCATGGCTACCTCCGAGAGAAACGATTTTTGATGAGAACTTGTTTCAATTATGCGATAGTATAAGAAGAATGTGCCCGTTTTGTCAATGAAATAGGCATAAATATTATTCTTCTGTTATTCTTCTTGACAAATACGATAGAGTTTAATAGTGTCTTTTCACGCTTGGATCCGCAAGGACTGGGACGGAAGGTAAAACACAAAGGAGTTTATTAAGCCTCTCGTCCCGCGACGTGAGGCTTTTTTTATGCATAAGCTGAAAGTTATTAACTCTATAAAAGAAATGCAGACTTATTCCGAAAGCCTACGGCTTCTGGGCAAGAAAATAGCATTTGTTCCCACAATGGGTTACTTTCATGAAGGCCATCTGGCGCTGATGAGAGAAGCAAAAAAGATGGCTGATTGTGTTGTTGTCAGTATTTATGTCAATCCTACCCAGTTTGGTCCCAAGGAAGATTTATCAAAGTATCCCAGAGATTTTGAGCATGATTTAAAGATGGCTGAAAGTGTTCAGGCGGATGTGATCTTTTTTCCACCTGATAACGAGATGTATCCGGCTAATTACCAGACGTATATCAATGTGGAAAGAGTAACTCAGAATTTATGCGGAATTTCCCGCCCGACTCACTTCCGAGGGGTCACCACTATTTGTCTGAAATTATTCAATATCGTTAAACCGCACTTTGCCATTTTTGGCAAAAAAGACTTCCAGCAATATATCGTCATAAAACGTATGGTTACTGATCTTAATCTTGATCTTGATCTTGAAATAATCGGGATGGCCACTGTGCGAGAAGCGGACGGCCTGGCGATGAGCTCCCGCAATGTCTATCTCAAAGGAAATGAAAGATCATCAGCGCTGGCCTTAATCGGCAGTCTTAAACTGGCGCAAAATCTTTATGCGGCAGGCGAGAGAAGGGCAGGAGTAATAATAGGGGCAGTTGAAAAATTAATTAAGAGCGCGAATTCTACAAATATTGATTACATTAAAATATGCGATACGACAAATCTTGAAGATGTTGATGAGATTCAAAGTCAGGCAGTTATTGCGTTGGCCGTCAAAGTTGGCGCGACGCGGCTTATTGATAATCACGTTTTTGGTGAAGAACTAAAAGCGTAATATTGAATTAGGAGAACATATAGCCATGCAAAGATTTATGTTAAAATCAAAAATTCACCGCGCTACAGTAACCGATGCTGATTTGCACTATGAGGGCAGCATTTCCATTGATGAAAAATTAATGGAAGAGGCAGACATGATTCCCTATGAACAAGTGGAAATATACGACATTAATAATGGCGAAAGATTTTCCACATACATAATTAAAGGGAAGCGCAACTCTGGAACGATTTGTCTCAACGGTGCCGCAGCCCGCAAGGTGGCCAAGGGAGATTTAATCATCATTGCTACTTATGTGATTGCTGAAAATGAAAAAGAAGCAAAAAGCTGGAAGCCCAAAAATGTTTTTGTTGATCCCAAAAATAAGATAAGTAAATCACATTAAAATATTTCATTGCACACAATTCTCTAACAGAAAAATGTATTGAATGTAGGTATGAATTTGTGTTAGTGAGCCACATCAAAACAAGATAATGGAGGAAAAATGGCTTTTCTGGAAATTGACAAAGCTTTAAAATATAAAGTTGCAGATATAAATCTTGCTTCCTGGGGCAGGAAAGAAATGAAGCTGGCGGAAAACGAGATGCCCGGTCTCATGGACTTGCGGAAGAAATACGGCCGTAAAAAACCACTGAAGGGACTAAAGATAATGGGCTCTCTGCACATGACAATCCAGACGGCCATGCTGATAGAAACTCTAAAAGAGCTGGGTGCTGATCTGCGCTGGGCATCATGTAATATTTTTTCGACTCAGGATCACGCGGCGGCGGCAATTGCCAAAGCAGGTACGGCAGCAGTTTTTGCCTGGAAGGGTGAAACTCTCGAAGAATACTGGTGGTGTACGGAGCAGGCCTTGACCTGGCCGGATGGTTCCGGTCCCGATTTGATTGTTGATGACGGTGGAGATGCAACTCTGTTTATTCATCATGGTGTGAAAATTGAAAACAATCCTCAATTGCTTAAACAAAAAATAGATAATAAAGAATTTAAAATTATCGTCTCCAGATTAGAACAGGCTTTTAAACGCAATCCGAAACGCTGGCAAAAAGTTGCACCAGGCATTCGAGGTGTATCCGAAGAAACCACAACCGGTGTTCATCGCCTTTATCAAATGCAGGCGGCAGGCGAGCTTTTATTTCCGGCAATAAATGTCAATGATTCAGTAACAAAATCAAAATTTGATAATCTTTATGGATGCCGAGAATCTCTGGCTGATGGCATTAAACGGGCAACGGACATTATGATTGCCGGTAAAGTCGTTGTCATTTGTGGCTACGGTGATGTGGGCAAGGGCTGCGCTCAATCAATGCGCGGTTTTGGCGCTCGTGTCATCATTACAGAAATTGATCCCATTTGCGCCTTTTTGGCGGCTTGCTGGACTCTCTTGTGGTCTATTTTTGTTGTG
>JBAXON010000212.1:0-6006 GCA_037133255.1 Deltaproteobacteria bacterium | reverse complement strand
TCATATCCTGAAGTAACTTTAATCAGTCCTTTTTTCATGCTACTCACCTCCCTGTATCTTTTTATCTTGTGCTATATCTTCCGGGTCGGGTCTCTTGGGACCGTGCAGAACATAGTGGAGAAAGGAACCTCCGATTACGCCACCTGCAGCCAGCAAACTCAGTGGCTTTAACCACTTCTTCCAAACAGTAATAGAGAAGGAGACTTTGGGGTTCTTCTTGATACCATCGTAAACATCCGGCTGCTCTTTAAGAAGATACATAAAATGGGTTCCACCGACAAACTTATCGCCATAGGTGGATGCAACCTCTCCCAAATGCTCTTTACGTTTGGCTACAGCGTTCATTATATCTTCTTTGTCTCCCCATTTGAGGGCGCCGGTAGGACAAGCCTTTACGCAAGCAGGATCCAGCTTGTTGCTAATTCTGCTTTCACACATATCGCACTTGGTAACCTTTTCCGTTTTTGAATCATAACGGGGAACTTCAAACGGACAAGCAGCAACACATTCTTTGCAGCCGATGCATTTTTCTCTATCCATGCCCACGGTTTTAAAATCTTGATTGTAATAAAGAGCGCCGCTGGGGCACACCGTTACACAGGCCGCGTTGGTGCAATGCATGCACGCTTCTTTGCGGAAGAGCCATTTTACATCACCTTTAGGATCAACATAATCCTGAAAGTGAATAATCATAAAAGTATTTGACTGCAAAGAAGGTGGGTTCTGGTAAGTGCCGGAATGCACAGTCTGGCCCGCCTTTAAACCGTTCCACTGCTTGCAGGCAAGCTGGCAACCGCGACAGGCGGTACATTTGGAATCATCGTATAATTTAATTTTCTCAGCCATGTTACTTTCCTCCCTTCTTCACAACATTAACCATGAAAGCTTTGCTCTCCGGGATCATGGTGTTGGCATCACCGATGGTTGATGTCAGGATATTTGCCGCATCGCCGAAGGTATTGACTTCCGGCTTCTTATCATTTGGTTCATACTTCCTGTCGGCTGTCGTGATCCAGCCATAATGCCAGGGGATACCTACCTCATGAATCGTATTGCCATCAATGTTAAATGGTTTGAAACGAGGAGTGACAATTGCCGTTGCCTCCACTTCACCACGCGCGGACTTGACTATACATTTATCACCGCCTTCGATACCTCTTTCTTTAGCTAATTCCTGACTCATTTCCACAAACATGCCCGGTTGCATTTCCGCAAGCCATGGGCACCAGCGGGTAAGAACACCGGTTTGCCAATGTTCACTGACACGATAGGTTGTGCCGATGAAGGGGAATCGTGGATCACAACTGGCGACACCGGAATAAACATCCATATCGGAGCCCACTCCAGTCGCGTCAAAACGCTTGATGACGGGATTGTTTTTCTGAGGCGACATGATGTTCTTCTCCACCGGACACTCCAATGGTTCGTAGTGCTCGGGGAACGGTCCATCTACCAAGCCCGGACCGAAAAGGCTTGCCACACCGTCCGGTTTCATAATGAACGGAGGCCTTCCCGCGCCTGGATTGCCGACGCCATCAGGAACATCGCCTGCCCATTTTTCACCGTCCCACTTGATAACAGCCCGCTTGGGATCCCAGGGTTTACCGCTGGGATCGACGGAAGCGCCGTTGTAAATGATGCGGCGATTTATTGGCCAGCACCAAGCCCATTCGGGATAAAGGCCGATGCCGGAGGTATCTTTCGTCCCTCTGCGCATAGCCAGATTACCCTTTTCACCTACAGAGCCGCAATAGACCCAGCAGCCTGAAGATGTTGATCCGTCATCCTGCAGCCACGCAAAAGTCGGCACAGGATCACCTTTTTTGAATTCCTTGAATTCACCCTTTTTAGTGGGATTCTCCATCCTTTTATTTTCCAGGAAAACACCGTTTATTTCAGCGGCAACTTTCCTTGGTTCATAATGGAATTCATGACCTACATGCTTGCCGTATGGCCAGGTAAGCTTGGTTAATGCTTCTTTTCCCGGGCCGCCCTGCTTGACGTAGAGATCCCGAATCTTAAAGTAAAGTTCACTCATAATGTCCCCGTCGGGTTTGGATAAACCAACGGGTTTGATTGCCTTATAACGCCACTGCATTAATCGGCTGCTATTTGCTATGCTTCCTTCCTTTTCAATAGAGGATGCGCACGGAAGCATGAATACTTCTGTTTTAACCTTGGCGGGATCCATCCCCGGGCCGCGCCAGAAAGAACCGGTTTCATTATCAAACAGGTTGACGTTGACCATCCAGTCGAGGTTGGTCATCGCCTGACGGGTTTTATTGGAATGGGCACCGCTGCACGCCGGGTTCATACCCCAGGCAAAAAAGCCGGTGAACTTCTTTTTATACATCTGATCGAAAATTGTCAGCCACGAATAGTTGCCGCCATCATCGAGCTTGGGCATGAGCTGATATGCCTCTTCGAGTGTGGCATTCGTGCCGTACATGGAACGCAGAAAACTTGCCACATATTTTGGCGTGTTTTTCCACCAGTTGAGGCTGTTTTTCTCCTTTGTTTTCGGTGTTCGCTTTTCATTAAAATCTTTGAGTGTATTCATTGATGCCGTAGGAGTGCCAAGATAGCCGGGCCAGATGTGGAACAAAAGCCCGTGATCAGTAGAACCCTGAACATTGGATTCACCTCTCATAGCTGCGACTCCGCCGCCGGCAATCCCCATGTTACCAAGAAGGAGCTGAATTATGCACATTGTTCGAATGTTCTGAACACCCACGGTATGCTGGGTCCAACCCATTGCGTACAGCTCAACACCGGCCTTATCCGGCTTCCCTGTTGAGCTATAAATTTTGTACACTTCCAGCAGTTTGTCTTTGGGCGTTCCGGTAATCCGGGAAACAATTTCCGGAGTATAACGAGAATAGTGTTTCTGCAGCAGCTGGTAAACGCAGTTTGGATCTTTCAAGGTCTTATCTTTTTTAATAACGCCTTCCGCATCAACCTGATATGACCAAGTGTCTTTTTCATACTTGCCATCCGTTAAGCCGGAAAAGACACCCCTGTTTTGTCCCGGCATCTTAAATGCCGGATTTACCAGGAAAGAGGCATTGGTGTAACTGACAACGTATTCATGCTGAATGAGGTTTTTTTCTAAAATGTACTTGATCATACCGCCTAAGAAAGCGATATCGGTACCTGACCTCAGTGGGGCATAGAGATGAGCTTTAGCGGCTGATTGAGTGAACCGCGGGTCAACGCAGATAAGTTTTGCGCCTCTCTTATCTATTGCTTCCTGTATCCATTTGAAAGAAATCGGGTGGTTGGAAGCCGGATTGCTTCCCATAATCAAAATTACATCACTGTTTTTAAAATCATTCCAGTGGTTGGTCATTGCGCCGCGTCCGAACGACTCTGCCAGAGCCGGTACAGTTGGACTGTGTCAGATACGGGCCTGATGTTCGATATAAACAAGGCCCAACCCCCTTAGGAATTTTTGGTACGTAAAGCATTCTTCAAGATCCATCGCCGCGCTGCCTACCGAAGCAATTCCTTCGGTGCGGTTGACAAGTTCGCCCTTGGCGTTTGTCTTTTTAAAACTGGCATCCCGGCTTTTCTTGACGTTTTTGGCAATTTTGTCTAACGCCCACTCCCATTCTACCTCTTTCCACTGGGTGGCAAAAGGCGCACGGTAAAGCGGTTTGTCCAGGCGGTTCTCGTTGACGGCCATCTGATAGATAGAGCCGCCCTTGCTGCACAAAGAACCTTTGTTAATGGGACTATCGGGATCCCCCTCTGTGTTGATGACCTTGCCATCGCGTACGGATACAATAATGCTGCATCCCACAGAACAGTAAGGGCAAATGGTGGTGGTTTCTTTAGCGTATTTGATCTTCAACGGCTGGGCATGCGCGGCTATCGGCTTGAGGCTTATGCCTAATCCGCTTACCGCCATTACAGCGCCGGAAATCTTTAAGAAACCTCTTCTGTTGACATTCATTTGGTCTTGTCTCCTTTCTACAGAATATATATTGTTTTGTTCATGAGCTTTGCATAATTTTAAACAAGAGAAGCATATCTGTTACGAGTATGACCCTTAGTCAATTTTTCTATACATCTTAAGCAACCTGCCGTCAACTTCTTTGTTCAGTAAAAACCAATAATTTCAACTATATATGTCATATATGACATAATGTAAAAAGATAATCATATTGAATAAATGTGACGCACTGATTAAATTTATATTAAGTCTGAGCAGATTTCAGGCAAACTTATAATAGCTGTAAGGAAAGATTAGTGCCCTGACTATTAGCCTTGCCCATTCTGTCTCAGCACTTCCCTGGCAGGTAGCATAGAAACCCACAAGATAATTGTCACGACAATTGCAGAAGCGAGGCAAAATGCGCATGAAGCCCCGATGACAAATGGTTCCAGGAAAGTCAGATAGGCCGAAAACAACACACTAAAGATAGCCAGCCCAAAGATAACAAGCCCAGCTATTCTTTTGAAAAGCGCCGGACCAAACTGTCGAAAAAGCCACGCTAAAATGATGGCTACGTACACAATCATACCCATAACGGCAATGGGCAGAATGCCGAACAGCTTCGCATAAGGGCTGTTTTGCACCGCATTGCAATTCCCCACGGGGCCACAGACCGCGCGCGTTTCGGAAACTTCTACATAGGAAAGATAAACAGCTATTGCCAGACCTGTCAACGCCAGAGGCGGGATAATCCAGCCCGGCAAAATAGTCAGTGCTTTCGGAACATTTACGGATGACAGCGTAATAATTAAAGCGGCAATCAAGCTAAAAATCATTATAAGCAGAACACTTACGGCAATGCCATTAGCAAGCGGGTCTTGCTTGAATTTATAGGCCATAAACTGCCAGGTAGAAAGTTTCTCCAGTTTGATGTTGCTCTGTACCAGGAACTGTTCATACAAACCTGGTATTTCCGGCAAATCTAAACCGCCTTTAGAAATAGCAGCATCAATAAGTTCAGGTAATTTTTCGGGGATCTCAACAGTTCCGACGAGAAATGTTTCTCCAATTATCAGTGTGGGAACTCCGATACGATTTTCGGTAATTTTAAACCGCTCAAGAGCCTTTTCGTACATTTTGTTTCCGGCTGCACTGATAACATTTAAACGAACGATCACCAACTTATTGCCATATTTCCCCTCAATAGTTGGCAGGAATTCCCTCTCCAGCTTAGCGCAATGCGAGCAAGTAGGTGAATAAAACAGCGCTGCATAGACAATATGGTCTTTGGCCATGGCAGATTTTACAGCAAAAAAACATCCCCAGGTTACAGCCAGTATAAGCAGTAGTGGTATCCAGCGTTTCATGGCATTATCTCCTCTATCCTTTGAAAATTAGAAAAAATGAAAAAACATAAATAACTTATTAGTTCATTTTGCCGTTATATCCTGCGGTAAATTCAATGGCTTAATAATATTAATACTTAATTGTTTTAGAACATGGAGAGGAGACATTGTTAAGATTTGTGTTTGAAAAAAGATTGCTTGTTTCAAATTTACCGGAGTAACTCGACAACAGCTGCAGTAAATCTGGCTCATCAGCTCAACTTCACTTTGCTGGGATATGTCAATAATAGCGAGAGATACACAGCTGTCCGGAAAAATTAGTTTCCTAATTACCATTTATGATATACTGATAATTACAAAATAAATCTTCATCCAAAAAGGAGGACACCATGAAATTAAGTGCGCGTAATGTACTGAAGGGAAAAATAGTCAAAGTTTCAGACGGTGCGGTAAATACAGAAATACTTTTAGAGCTTCCGGGCGGTGATCAGGTGGTTTCGATCATTTCCAAAGAATCCGCAACAAAGCTCGATTTGAAATCCGGCAAATCAGCATACGCAGTGATAAAAGCTTCAAATGTAATGATAGCTGTGGATTAATCCTTCCGTTTTAAACCCAATGGGAAGAGCGGAATATTGAAATTTCTCTCTTCCCATACCTTGCTTCCCGAAATCCACAGATTGTCAACCTCGACAAAAATGCATGAGTTTAATCCGAAAGAAT
>JBAXON010000211.1:0-6049 GCA_037133255.1 Deltaproteobacteria bacterium | reverse complement strand
ATCGGTGTCTGGATCTTCTTCATGCGCCAGATGCAGTCCGGCGGCGGCAAAGCAATGGCTTTCGGCAAAAGCAGGGCTCGCTTGATTACCGATAAATCAAAAAAAATAACGTTCGCCGATGTTGCCGGAACTGATGAAGCCAAGGCCGAACTGGAAGAAGTGATTGACTTTCTGAAAGATCCAAAAAAATATACAAGACTTGGCGGCAGAATTCCCAAAGGATTATTGCTTATTGGGCCTCCGGGAACAGGCAAAACTCTTTTGGCACGCGCAATTGCCGGAGAAGCTGATGTGCCATTCTTGAGCATCAGCGGTTCTGATTTTGTGGAAATGTTTGTCGGTGTGGGTGCTTCGCGTGTTCGTGATTTGTTCAGCCAGGCCAAAAAGAATGCCCCGTGCATAATATTTATTGATGAAATTGACGCGGTCGGCCGTCATCGAGGTGCTGGTCTTGGAGGCGGGCACGATGAAAGAGAGCAGACGCTAAATCAGCTTCTCGTCGAAATGGATGGTTTCGAATCAAATGAAGGAGTAATTCTGGTATCTGCCACTAACCGTCCGGATGTTCTTGATCCGGCATTATTGCGCCCCGGACGTTTCGACAGGCAGGTTATAGTACCGCTGCCTGATGTCAAAGGACGGGAAAAGATATTTGAAGTTCACGCCCGTAAAGCGCCAATTGACGAAGATGTCAATTATGCCATTTTGGCCCGTGGAACACCCGGAACATCCGGCGCGGATATAGAAAATCTGGTCAACGAGGCAGTACTTAGCGCGGCACGGGCAAATAAAGAAAAAGTCAATATGATCGATTTCGAATTTGCCAAAGACAAGGTTTTAATGGGCACGGAAAGAAGAAGCATGGTGATAAGCGATCAGGAAAAACGAAACACTGCTTATCATGAAGCCGGCCATACAATGGTTGCGCGGCTGATTCCAGGAACTGATCCTATTCATAAGGTAACGATTATTCCCAGGGGCAGGGCACTGGGTTTAACGCAACAACTGCCAATTGATGAAAAGCATACTTATCCACGCGAATATCTGGACAATAATATTGCCATTCTATTAGGCGGAAGAGCTGCCGAAGAAATAGTTCTGCACGATCATACTACCGGTGCCGGTAATGATATTGAAAGGGCGACCAATCTGGCCAGAAAAATGGTTTGTGAATGGGGTATGAGTGATAAAATGGGGCCACTTAGTTACGGCAAAAAAGAAGAGCAGATATTCTTAGGCCGCGAATTTGCGACTCACAAGGATTACAGCGAAGAAACGGCTAAGCAAATTGATGCCGAGGTTGTTGCTATTGTTAAGCGCAATTATGAGAAGGCAAAAGATCTGCTGAATGGTCATATTGACATACTACACAACATGGTTGCGGAACTTTTGGAGAAAGAAGTCCTAAATACCGCGGAGATAGATGCCATCATCGGTAGCGCTTTGCCCAATGATCAACCGGATGAATCAAAAAATATATCTTAATATTTCTTCTGTTCGGTAGAATAGTTTGAAAATAATAACAATAAACAATCTGGAAGAAGCTGTAGCCGTATTTCATCAGATCGGCGTTGATCCTTATGGTATTGAGGCAATGGCGACAAAAACTCTCCACATCAATGTACTCCTTAAAGACAAATCATGTAAGGTCGCCAATATTATTAAACAGGAAATGCTTTCCATTGGTGGAGATGCCGCGGTTGCGCGCGGATCTGTCGCCTGCTCGATTGCTTCCACAGATGTTTTAATAATGGGCACGATCAAACAAATTTCAACGTTCATCAAGAAAATAGAAAAGCAGCCTTTCGGGTTGAATTTGATCGCCAAGGAAATTTCGGAAATAATAAAGAATAACATACAGGATCAATATGTCTTAAAAACATCAAAACGTGAAATTATCTTAGGCAAGAAAACCATCATCATGGGTATTTTGAATGTAACGCCGGATTCTTTTTCTGATGGCGGCCTTTTTAATAATACTCAAACCGCTGTTGACCGCGCTCTGCAAATGATAGATGAAGGGGCTGATATAATTGATATCGGCGGAGAATCCAGCCGTCCCGGAGCTAAATCAGTTGATGCAAAAACAGAACTTAAGCGGGTTATTCCAATAATTGAAAAATTAGCTAAAAAAACAAAAACACCGATATCCATTGATACAACAAAGGCGCAAGTTGCCAGGCTCGCGCTTACAGCTGGTGCAGAAATTATCAACGATATAAGCGCGCTAAATGGTGATAAAAAAATGGCTGGAACTGTCAAGGATGAGGGTGCTGCCCTCATTTTGATGCACATGAGAGGGAAACCTCAAAGCATGCAAAAAGATGATTTAATTTATGATGATTTAATGGGGGAGATTATCTCTAAATTGAAAGCCAGCAGTGAGAAGGCCATGAGAGCAGGAATAGAGAAAAATTATATGGTCATTGATCCCGGTATAGGCTTTGGTAAAACCGCGGAAGATAATTATAAAATCATTAAGAATCTTTCAGAATTAAGAGGGCTGGGAATGCCGATAATGATCGGCGCATCGAGGAAATCATTTATCGGGAAATTAACTGGCGGCGAACCTCATGAGAGAATTGAAGGAACAGCAGCGGCAGTGACAGCGGCAATTATTAATGGAGCCCAAATTGTCCGCGTGCATGATGTTGCGGCAATGAAGAAGGTTTGCGCTGTAACGGACGCGATTATCAGCGCATAGAGGGATGGAATGATACAAGGAATCGGCATAGACTTGGTTGAAAACGAGCGTATTGAAAAAATAATCAACAAGTGGGGCCAAAAATTTTTACAAAGGGTTTTTTCTGATGGGGAAATAAATTACTGTGGCAGGCATATTCAGGCATCACTAAATTACGGTGCAAGATTCGCGGCGAAAGAAGCATTTTTAAAAGCATTGGGAATCGGTCTGGGCAGGGGAGTTAAGTTGCGCGAAATTGAGGTAGTGCATGATGATCAAGGGAAGCCTGATCTTTCATTACACGGAGAAGCCAATCTGCAAATAGAGCAACGTCAGATTAAAAGAATTCATCTGAGTTTGACGCATACAAAAAACTATGCCACTGCTATTGTAATATTGGAAAAGTAATGAATTTCATGCTAGATAAAAAATCACACAATGAAAAAGGAAACGGAAATAATTGAGATAACATCCAGCAGTGCCGAGCAGACTATTGAAATTGCGCGACTTATTGGGAAAAAATTAAAAGCCGGTGATCTGCTGGCATTATCTGGCGAGCTTGGTTCCGGTAAAACTTGTTTTACAAAAGGCTTGGCACTTGGCCTTGAAGTAAGCGAGGAATATCAGATAACCAGCCCGACATTTACTTTAATTAATGAATATACAGCACGATGTAAACTATACCATTTTGATGTATATAGACTAAACGGTTATTCAGAACTGGAAGATTTAGGTTATGAGGAGTATTTGGCAGGCGATGGTGTGGTTGTGATTGAATGGGCTGAAAAAATAGCTAAACTTATTCCTCCCGATAGTATATTTATCAATTTTGAATATGTTGATGAAAATAGCCGTAAAATGATTATCAGAGGATTGAAAAGCAGCCTAAGTGAGCTGATAGATAAGAAAACGGAGGTTAGTTGATATGGGTTTGGTTGTTCAGAAGTTTGGTGGAACATCGGTGGCAAATATTGAAAAAATTAGAAATGTAGCGCAGAAAGCGATTCGAGAAAAAAAAGCCGGAAATGATGTCATTGTCGTTTTATCCGCAATGTCCGGTGAAACAGATCGGCTTATCGCATTGGCGCACCTTGCTGCCGAATCCCCTGACGATAGAGAATATGATTCTTTAATATCCACAGGTGAGCAAGTTACCGTAAGCCTGCTATCTATTGTTTTGAATGCCATGGGCTATCGTGCAAGATCATTTCTGGGATTTCAGGTCAAAATATTAACGGATAAAGCTTATAAGAAAGCAAGAATTTCACTTATCGATACAGAAGCAATTAAAAAAGAACTTCAGCATGGGACAATCGCCATTGTAGCAGGCTTCCAGGGTGTTGATGAAGACAATAATATTACGACTCTCGGTCGCGGTGGTTCTGATACTAGCGCGGTTGCTCTTGCGGCAGCCCTGAAGGCAGATCGATGCGATATCTTTACAGACGTTGATGGAGTTTATACTACTGATCCTAATATTTGCAGTAAA
Source organism: Deltaproteobacteria bacterium (assembly GCA_037133255.1). Lineage (GTDB taxonomy): Bacteria > Desulfobacterota > Syntrophia > Syntrophales > Smithellaceae > FEN-1160. The sequence goes on along the minus strand of JBAXON010000211.1, from coordinate 1,877 downwards.
GCGCGGAGATTAGATAGAATATCTTATGATGAAATGCTGGAAATGGCCATGACCGGCGCGAAGGTTTTGCAGCCTCGTTCAGTAGAAATGGCAAAAAAATATAATGTTCCTGTTTACGTGAAATCAAGCTTTTCCGATGAAGGAGGAACACTTGTGACCAAGGAGGATAAAGAAATGGAAAGAGAAGTTGTTTCTGGTATTACTTATGATCGTGATCAGGCCAAAATCACTGTAGTGCGTGTTCCGGATAAGCCTGGCGTAGCCGCAAGTCTATTTACACCTTTGTCGGAGCACAATATCAGTGTTGATATGATTATTCAAAATGCCAGTGCGGATGGTTTTACCGATCTTACTTTTACTGTATCTAAAAAAGAAATGAAAGAAGCCCAGAAGATAGTAGATGCCACGGCAAAAGCGGTTGGAGCAAAAAAAGTTCAAGTCGATGATGATGTGGCAAAGGTATCGATAATCGGCGTAGGAATGGTTAGTCATTCCGGTGTTGCCGCCAAAATGTTTCAAACTATGGCCAAAGAAAGCATCAATATCATGATGATCAGCACATCAGAAATTAAAATATCCTGTATTATTCAAAGAAAATATACAGAGCTTGCTGTAACTGTTCTGCATGATGCTTTCGGGTTGGAAAATAAAAAATGATTTTCGAAAGGCAAATAAAGGGAATAATCGCCATTTGCATAGCTTTAGCGGTTATTCCGATTGCTATTTTCATCTCCGGTTCAAAAATAAACTATAGAATTCCGGAATTTGCCGATCAGTTTCCGGGAAAAATTGCCGTAGAGATTGTCGAAAACGACAAAAGCAGCGGAATTTATTACGTAGTTCCGAAGACTTCAGCCAATCAATTATTAAAATCAATGGGCATTAAAGGGCAGGGTAGAGTAGATTTCCCGCTAAATAAAGGAATGAAAATATCGATAAGTTCCGCTTCAGAAAATATTATTGTTACAGCTTCCAGAATTGAATCAGCAAAGCTTCTTGCCCTGGGCATGAAACTCGATATCAACCGGGCCACAGAAGATGATCTGCTGTTAGTATCAGGAATTGGCGAAGCAACAGCCATGAAGATTTTGGACATGCGTGGAAAACTGGGCAAATTCAACAACATAGAACAATTAACTGAAATTTCAGGTATCAAAGAAAGGAAGCTGGCAAAACTTTCCAAATATCTATATGTGGAAAATAATACCAAGTAATTAATTTGATTGCTTGCTGAATGACTTATAAGAACTCAAAACACGCTTAATATAATTTTGTGTTTCCCTGAAGGGAGGCACATTATTGTTATATTTGGCGACATTTTTTTCTCCGGCATTATACGCAGCAAGAGTAAGGGTTAAATTACCCCTGTAATTATCGAGCAGATAACGAAGGTATCGTGCACCCCCTTCAATATTATTTTCCGGATGAAAGGAATCTTCTACCTGCAGAGCGGTGGCAGTGGCGGGCATCAGTTGCATTAACCCCTGTGCTCCTGCGCGGGATACAGCCTGATGATCAAAATTTGATTCTGTTTGAATAATTGCTTTAATCAGTGCTGAATCAACTTTAAATTTATCCGCGGCTCTTCGAATTATCTGATCGTATTTGTTAACATCAATATGGGTCTGAAAAATAATTCTTTTTTCTTTCATAACGAGGACATATTTAGCTTGGTGAATTGAAGGAACATTGGTCAAATGCAGAACACCTTCATTGTCCTCGTATTTATAAATATCGGCATGTGCAATATTGGATGTGCTGATGATTAAGGCAAAAACAACAACTGCAAACTTTAAAAATAAAGCTGTGCAGAATTTGATAAAGTATATGTTCCGGTAATCATTCATGGTTAATTTTACTTCATTGGCAATTTTAGT
>JBAXON010000210.1:0-6112 GCA_037133255.1 Deltaproteobacteria bacterium | reverse complement strand
ACACTGATTCGCTTCCGCGTTGACGGGGATATGCGGGAAATCTACAACCTGAAGAACACGACGGGAGTTATGTTGATCAGCCGCCTCAAGGCAATCGCCGGAATGGACATCACCGAGAAGAGGAAGCCCCAGGATGGTGCCATGGAAGCCGTTATCGCCGGAAGAACTTTCAAACTACGGCTGGCAACGACTTCTACCACCGGAGGTGAGAGTATGGTCGTGCGCATGCTGGAACCGAAAGTAGAGGCCAAAGATCTGCAATCCCTGGGCATGACTGATGATCAGGTACTGAAGATAATTGATTCCGCAAGCCGTCATCAGGGGCTTTTGCTGATCGTAGGGCCTACCGGGTCCGGAAAAACAACGACTATTTACAGTCTGCTCTCCCATATTGATTGCCGGACAAGAAGCCTTATTTCAGTTGAGGATCCCGTGGAATACCGGATCCCCTTTGCCAACCAGCAGCAGGTTAATGAAAAGGGCGGAGTGACGTTCGACGCGCTACTGAAATCATCGGTAAGACAGGATCCGGATATTCTCTTCATCGGCGAGGTACGGGATAATTATTCAGCCAGGGTCGCGATGGATTTTGCGAGTACCGGGCATCTGACAATCTCGACAATCCACACTTCCAATGCAACCACGGCTATTTTTCGCCTGGAGAGGTTGGGGATCAACCGCGCAATAATGGCCGATTCCATCCTCGGGATTGTTGCTCAACGGTTAATAAAAAAGCTCTGCCCCCATTGCAAGGTCATCAAACCCATATCGGACAAAGAACGAGATCAGTTGCGGCCATTTATTGCGGAGATTCCACCCGAGACAGCCCATCCCGTCGGGTGTCCACAATGTGGCCAGACCGGTTATTTTGGCCGGGAGGCAGTGTACGAAATCATCCTCTTTGACCCGGAGATTGTGGACATGGTCCGTGCGGAAGAGCCGATTGACGAAATCCGATCATTCATCCAGAAGCGTGGTGATTATCTGATTAGCAATCATGCAGCAGAAAAGATACGGACGTTGACGATTGCACTCAAGGATGTCTATGAGAAGATTCTGCTGGAAGAAAAGGCCACTGCTAAAATCAGGCCGTCAAGCCTGGATGCGGAGAGCACTCTTCCGGCGAAGAAAGCATACCCGGCCATTCTGCTGGTCGAGGACGATGATGATACACAGAAACTAATTACCCGCTTTCTGGAGAGTGCTTCCTATGATGTGACTGTCGCCGGCGACGGGATAGAAGCCCTGACGCGTCTGGAGCAGAAGGATTTTGATCTGATTATTTCGGACATTGTAATGCCTAACCTTGATGGCTTCAAGCTGCTCGAAATGATCAATCAGAAAGGAATCATTGCGCCGATTATCTTCCTGTCTGGCAGTACCAGTGAACAAGATGAGATCCACGGTTTAGAAATGGGCGCCGTCGATTACATTAGAAAACCGGTTCGTAAGGAACTGCTCCTGTCGCGAGCCCTAAACGCCTTGAACAAGAGAGAGAGAAGGAGGAAAATATGACAGATTCCACAAACCAGACAAGTAAATGTCGGCGGTGTAATGTTCCGCTAAGTGGGAAAGCATTAGGGGATGCGGATGATTTGTTGTGTGGCAGTTGCCGGATTGCGCTTGCCGAAGAGCAGATTGCGGCAGACGCGGAAAAAGCAAAAAAACCGCAAAAAAGAAAATGGCTGTGGCAGGCCATGAAGATCGCCGTCCTGGTAATCTCTTTGGGTGTTATCATCTTTCAGTATCCAAGACTGATGGAAGCTTTCGATCCACCTAAGCCAATACGCCAGGGAAGCTACGCCACTGATGCCGGGGCGGATCGTTGCATCGAAAATTTATGGCTTATTTCCAAGGGGTTGGGCGAAGGCAGTAAAACCCCCGAAAAAGACATGGTCTGTCCGGTTAGCGTTCAGCCTTACCGTGTGGATGTTGTGGATGGAAACATGATTGTGAACTGCCCCGATCCGAAAAGTCACGGATTGTCACTCCTACAAGTCAGCAGAAAAAATCCTGTACCGGAGGCGCAGCCATGAAACAAAAAAACCAGATACGGGGATTCATGCTGATAGAGCTGTTGATAGTTATTGCGGTTATTGCCGCGCTGCTTTCCATCGCCGTTCCACGTTATGTTGTCTATGCGGAACTGGCCCGCACGGCCGCCTGTCTATCCAATCGTTACAATATTGAACAGGACAAACGCTCATCTTATATGAATAATGAAGCCCAATCGCTGGTTATTGACAGCCGTTATAAGTGTCCAACCGGCGGTGTTTATGCATGGCTGATTAGCGATCCGACGCAGCCTGCGTTTCCACGAGTCGGCTGTTCGCTCCATTACGGCCAGACACAGACTGCCCTGACGAGCTTGGGATCAACATTTACCGAGATCACGACGGCCATGATCGACCTGATCAAAAAGTACGTCCAACAGAACGGTGGATACCCCAAGAGTTCTGGAAATCGCGCATATACCGATCTGGGACTTAATCCGGTGGAGTGGAAGCAGCCTGTCAATGGCCTGCTGTATACCCCCGCGGGCAAGCAAGTACTAGTCACGCCGGTCACGGGCTATACCATGACAATTAAAACCACACAGGGCACAACAGTCACCATAACGCCCGCGTTGAAATGGGGCATCCTTTACGATGTCCCGACCCAAAAATGGTATTACAAACAAAAAGAGGACAACACCATCGTCAAAATAAGCACTTTGCAGGTTATCAAAAATTAGGCGACAGCGACTCGACAGGAATAGAATCCGGGGGAGAAAAATATGACAGATTCCACAAACCAGACAAGTAAATGTCGGCGGTGTAATGTTCCGCTAAGTGGGAAAGCATTAGGGGATGCGGATGATTTGTTGTGTGGCAGTTGCCGGATTGCGCTTGCCGAAGAGCAGATTGCGGCAGACGCGGAAAAAGCAAAAAAACCGCAAAAAAGAAAATGGCTGTGGCAGGCCATGAAGATCGCCGTCCTGGTAATCTCTTTGGGTGTTATCATCTTTCAGTATCCAAGACTGATGGAAGCTTTCGATCCACCTAAGCCAATACGCCAGGGAAGCTACGCCACTGATGCCGGGGCGGATCGTTGCATCGAAAATTTATGGCTTATTTCCAAGGGGTTGGGCGAAGGCAGTAAAACCCCCGAAAAAGACATGGTCTGTCCGGTTAGCGTTCAGCCTTACCGTGTGGATGTTGTGGATGGAAACATGATTGTGAACTGCCCCGATCCGAAAAGTCACGGATTGTCACTCCTACAAGTCAGCAGAAAAAATCCTGTACCGGAGGCGCAGCCATGAAACAAAAAAACCAGATACGGGGATTCATGCTGATAGAGCTGTTGATAGTTATTGCGGTTATTGCCGCGCTGCTTTCCATCGCCGTTCCACGTTATGTTGTCTATGCGGAACTGGCCCGCACGGCCGCCTGTCTATCCAATCGTTACAATATTGAACAGGACAAACGCTCATCTTATATGAATAATGAAGCCCAATCGCTGGTTATTGACAGCCGTTATAAGTGTCCAACCGGCGGTGTTTATGCATGGCTGATTAGCGATCCGACGCAGCCTGCGTTTCCACGAGTCGGCTGTTCGCGTCATTATGCCTCGCTGCCGGTTGCAGGCAATACGGTAACGGATAATTTTAATGATGGAAATTCCAATGGGTGGTTTAAGAGCAGTAACAACTGGAAGGTAATTGACGGAAAATATTACGGCGGTGTTCAAGGCGTGAGATTCGGTGAGAACAGGACTTTTCTGGAGGCCGATCTTGGTGCCAACTATACCGTGCAAGTTGACGCGAAAATGATAAGTGGTTCGGGAGGCTATGGGTATGGTATTTATTTCGGGGCAACGGATTACGCTAACACTTTGGATTCATACATATTCCAATATGATCCCGGCTGGCAGGGAGGATCATTTGTCTTCAGAAAAATTACCGGCGGTTATGAATCCAATCCTATTGCGCAAGTTTTAGCTCCTGCAGGATATCAATGGAACGGAGTGGAGAAACAGATAACGATAGCTGTTTCGGGAAATACTTATAAAGCATATATCAGTGATATTAACGGAGGGACAACATCGGTGCTTCAGGCGACCGGCACCACTTTTTCAGGCACCGCGGTAGGGCTAAGGACATGGAATGATTCTTATGCAAGTTTCGATAATGTGATTGTTACAAGGCAATAAGGCCAGTATTGACTGAAATCAGGAAAAAACAAGCAAAGTTTCCCCCCACTCTGAAATGCGAGTATTCCGGAGCGGGGAAATCTGGAACTTACTTGGTATTATTTTACGGTCAGCCCTTTTAATCTGTAGTTAAACTCGTAACTCAGAGCGCCGCTCCAATCATCTTGAAAAACTCCTTTATAGCGCGTTCCATAAACCGGCCCGACCGGTTTCCCATAAGTATAAAACCAGTTTATAATCGGTGTACCGGAAAAACCCAAGGCAATCCAGTAAGAGCCGGGCATCAAGACAGGCGGCTCACCTTCGAAGGCAAAATCAACCCAACGGTAGCCGGGTTTGAGTGAAATTTTATCCAGACTAATCATTTGTGTCGTAAATAAAGGTGCACCTGGTTTGCCATCTTCATCTTTAAAAATATCGATCCAAAGCCAGCCTTCACCACCAAATTTATGCAGCGCCAGCCCTACTGTTTTTAACTTAACCGGTTGTTTCAAAACGGCCACTTGAGCGTACTGGGTTGCCTTAGTCGTTACGTATTCAGCGGTTTCTACAATAAAATTACGCGACATTTCAAAGGCATCTTTCCCCGTGTTTTTTGTCACTCGCGGAAAGGCAAAATCAACATCTTCCGGAAATTCCAAATTGCCATAAAGATAAGGCACCGTGTAGCGCAATGTTTTCTGATCCTTTTCAGTAATGACAATAGGCGGTGGGGGTGCAACTATTTCAATTTTCTTAAATTCAGCTTTTACATTTGGCCCCAAAAGTAAGTTTTTCGGGCCATAGGCCTGACGCGAACCACGGACATTTACGGAATCAGAAAGCATATTTGCATCAATCGTTTCCTGCAATTTAGGTTTGGTTGCCGCATTGGATGCCTGTACCCAACGAATCAAACCGTCGTTCTTCGTTTCATTGTTGTCAATACCTGCCTCAATGCGGACAAAACGATTAGAAACAAAAAACTGCATATTCTGTGGATCATAAGGAACCCATCCCAGATCAGGGAACCACACTTCAACCCAGGAATGTCTGCCCTGTCCCATCTTGAAAGTAAGCGTCCCTTTTTCCCAGGCAACATCAAAAGGCTGATTTAAAGTTACTCCGTTAATGATACGTACGGGTATTCCTACGCTGCGCAGGAGAGCGGCGGACAGATGCGAATAATTCTGACAGTTCCCCTTGCCGGACTGCAGTGAATACAAGGCATCGTATTTGACCGGAGGACTGACATAGTGAACATTATCCACAACCCATGAAATAACCCTTTGTACCGCGTCGAATTGGGTTTTAACATCTTTGGTCAGCTTGAGTGCAAGTTGTCGAATTTCCGCATTGTTTGTCTGAACCTGCGCTGTTTCTTTAAGATAAACATTTAAATCTTGGGGGACACTGCTTAAAGGGAAAGGAGATTGAGTTTCAAAGGCTTTCAAACCCGTTACATTTTTTGCATCAAAAGAAACAACGGCATCAATTTTATCAGGAACATTTGTCCACGTAGCAACGATGATCTTATTGCCGCGATCATCAGTTGTTGTTTTGCTGTCCTGTGCATCTGGCGCAAATTTCATCTTAAAATTGGTAATCTGCTGCGTATAGGTGGGGGAATCAAAACTTTGCGGAATAACAAAGCTCAAAGTGAGCTTTTTCATGTTATCTCCGGCGGTTATCTGATGGTGCAACTCATAATGTATGGTCGAAACCATGTCTCCTTTAACAGTAAAATTCTCCGCAAAAGATGGAGATGTCATTACCATGAAAATAAAAATAGCGATTGCGCTGATAAGATTTTTCATAAAAACCTCCCCGACATTATTATTTATTATCTTAATCTAATAAATTGTTATTGACAACCTATTAATTATGGATAAGTTACTCTCGAAGCGCAAATATAAATGTTCAAAAGGAGGATTTTTAATGT
>JBAXON010000209.1:0-6116 GCA_037133255.1 Deltaproteobacteria bacterium | reverse complement strand
ACAACTTAGTAACATCTATAAGAAAAGCAGATTATAGTCCGTATAGCTTCCTGTACTACACAAAACATAAACTTTGATGATATTACTTTATTTCAATCCGTTATAAACACAATTCACGTCTGACGACAAATATCAATACCACTGCTTATATTTTGTTGCGATATTGCCTTGACATACAAGAGTGGATTCCCTATAGTTAGTTCCAATGAGATCAAATTATTATCAAAAAATAGTGCTGATCCCGCTCAGATTGTGATCTTTTACGATGGCAATATTTACTTGTCAACTACCAGACCTAGAACACCCTTCGGTACCTCATAGGAATTCCGATTCACCGGCTTATTTTCTGCCGAGTGTAGACGGTGGAGCAAAATATTTAATCAAATATTTAGGGAGGGCATTAACATGTCACAACACGTCTACAAAAAATTATGCGACCACATGAGCAAACGCAGCGGAAGATGCCCAGGCAAAGGTCTAAAACTATTACCAAATTATAAAGACATCTATGAAGGATAAAAGCTCTTCCTACATCACTCCTCATGTTGCCGTTATCGGTGCCGGTTTCTGGGGCACGAATCTTGTGCGTAATTTTCATCAACTGGGCGTATTGAAAGTAGTTTGCGATGCGGACGCAAAAACTCGGCAACAACTGGCAAAGGATTATCCCAACACACGGATTATCGAAAAAGAAAAAGAAATATTTGAAGATTCATCGATAGACACCGTAGTGATTGCCGCGCCGTCAGTTGCCCACTATAATCTTGTAACGGCGTCATTAAACGCAGGCAAGCACGTCTTTGTGGAAAAACCAATGGCTTTAACTTACACAGATGGCTGCAAGCTGGTTAATATGGCGCGTGAAAAAGGCAAGAAAATTTTTGTTGGGCACATTCTCCATTACCATTCCGCTGTAGTGCGGATGAAAGAAATGATTAATAAGGGTGAGATTGGCCGCCTCCAGTATATCTATTCCCGTCGGCTCTCTTTGGGCAAGATTCGCCGGGAAGAAAGCAGCTTGTGGTCTTTCGCTCCCCACGATATATCGATCATTCTGGGAATAACCGAAGAAGAACCCTGCTATATTGACGCTGTAGGAAGCAACTTTCTCCATGCCAGTATTCCCGATATAACAGTTTCCAACATGAAGTTCCCCTCCGGCATTGGCGCTCATATCTTTGTCAGTTGGCTCAATCCCTTTAAGGAACAACGCTTGGTTGTTATCGGCAGTCGGGGCATGATGGATTTCGATGACACGCAACCCATCGAGAAAAAACTAACGCACTACCCCAACCAGATCACCTGGCAAAACGGCATACCCGTATCAGAAAAAAAGGAAGGCAACGCAATTGACCTGAGTGATATATGGGAAGAACCTTTGAAGGCGGAATGCCGGGCATTTCTGGATTATATTGCCAATAACACCACGCCACTCACGACAGGTGAAGAAGGCCTGCGCGTGATGAAAGTTCTAGAGGCCTGCCAGCAGTCCATCGAACAAAAAGAATCTACTTCTCTTCCTTTTGTTCCCGTCGTAGATGACCTTCAGGTTACGAAGGCTGCAATCCAGGAGGGAGAGCGGTTAGCCGAGGCATATCCGTATGTCTTCATCCATCCCACCGCAATCATTGACGAGGGTGTGCAAATCGGCAAAGGCACAAAAATCTGGCACTTCTCTCATGTTTTGACCGGATCGAAAATCGGCGAAAACTGCAACATTGGACAGAATGTGGTTATTGGTCCCGATACCGTGATTGGTAACAAATGCAAAATACAAAACAATGTTAGTGTCTATAAAGGTGTTACCCTCGAAGGAGGAGTCTTTTGCGGCCCCTCGATGGTTTTCACCAACATCTCCAACCCCAGGGCGGAGATCTCCAAGATTGATCAGGTTCGCCCCACCCTCGTCAGGAAAGGTGCGACTTTGGGGGCCAACTGCACTATCATCTGCGGGCACACCATCAGCGAGTATGCCTTCATCGGTGCAGGTGCCGTGGTGACAAAGGACGTCCCTGACCACGCCCTGATGGTTGGAAACCCGGCTAAACAAATCGGTTGGATGTGCGGCTGTGGTGAAAAACTTGATGACAGCATGAAATGCCTTGCCTGCCTAAATTCGTATATGCCAAGGGCAAGCGGGCTGACAAAAATAGAAGAGTAATCCCGTGTAACCAAATAAATCGAGATCATATGTCCACTGAGAAAACACTAAAGATTGTAGCACGAAAAAACCCGTCTTTGCTAGTGATTTGCTGAAGCTGATATCCGGCACTGCCTTCGCACAAGCAATCTCAATACTTGCTGCCCCATACTGACCAGGCTTTGCGCACCGGAGGCTTTTGGCATTGTCGCGTTATTCGCATCCATTACGGGCATCATCTGGGTAGTTGCCTGCGTACCATACGAATTGGCGATCATGCTGCCGGAACGCGGCGAAGATAACACCAATCTGCTCTGAGTTAGTATGGGATTTACTATACTGATTTTACTGTGGCTGGTTCCTTTGGTAGTCTTTATGCCAAGAGTATCCTTCGGGCTTAATTACTGTAACACACGCACCAAACATTTAGGATGTTTATCCATCGCCACGATCACCAGTTCCATGACAAGGACACCGTTGTCTCTTGGTCCTCGATGTGGTAAAGAACGTGTTTATTATCACCATTGCGCTCGTACCACTTGTAGTTCTAAAAGGATAGGGTATTCAGCCCGCGCATGCCTTTATCTCAGGATGCCTGTCGGCACTACTCTATTATACGATTCTCTATTTTCGGGATGAAGACTTGCAAAGACTGGTCACGCGTTATGTCAGAAGGTTGTTTAGATGCGCGTAGAGGGGATGGACATATTGTCAAAAAATACCATTAATATTCGTTTAGAAAACAGATATGCGGCAAGATGGCGCGCATATACCTCTGGAAAATCGAAAATATGGATACGGGGCACCATATTCTTCGAGGACAGATTTTATCGTGAATATGCTTCGCCTGCTCCATTTACCAGAATTGCATCATTGCTGGATGATGTAAACCAAGATGATTTTGGCATTCTTCTCAATCAACTCAATGGATTTTTTGCCGTTGTCATTCAACAGGATAATACAGTTTTTGCCGCCGTCGATAGGGTGAGAAGCATTCCCTTATTTTACGGAGAGGCGAAAGGGCAGGTGTTTTTGAGCGACGATGCTGAATGGATTCGCCGAAGCGTGGGTGACACCGAAATTGACCCCTTTGCACGCCAGGAATTTCTTTTCACGGGATATGTGACCGGGCGCGAAACCCTTTTTCCCCGGATCAGCCAACTTCAAGCAGGCGAGCTACTGCTTATTAACAGTGGTAAAGATGCACCAAAACTAAATACTCACCGATATTACCGCTTCCTGCATACTGAACCCGAATGCCCCGTTGATGAAGAATCTTTGTTAATGCAACTGGATTTTATTGCTGAAAAGAGCGTACAAAGGTTGATCGATTATGCCGATGGACGACAAATTGTGGTGCCTCTTTCAGCAGGATACGATTCCCGTTTGATCGTTACGCTTTTGCGGCGACTCGGTTATGAACATGTTCTTACCTTCAGCTATGGAGCGACGGGCAACCATGAATCACTTATCAGCAAGGCCGTTGCTGAATCTCTTAATTATCCTTGGGAATTTGTGAAATATAGTAATTCATTATGGCGAACGTGGTGGAACACGAAAGAGAGAATTGAATATCAATGGTGGGCATCTGAATGGTCGAGTTTGCCTGTTTTTCAGGACTGGCCGGCAGTGTGGCAGTTAAGACAAGCCGGCAAATTAAAGCAAGAAGCGGTTTTTGTGCCGGGACACAGTGGGGATATGGTTTCAGGCAGTCATATACCAAAAAACGCAGAACCAGGGAAAAATGCTTCTCTTGATGATTTAGTGCAATCTTTAGTTTCGAGACATAACCTAACACCTTGGAATAGGAATTCCATCGAAAGATTCAATAAATGGTACGCTAGGATTATTTACTGCACGGAAGTAACCACTGTTAAGAGAGGCGAAGACTTCGCAAATTGGGTCGAAAAATGGGACTGGCAAGAGAGGCAGGCGAAGTTTATCATCAATTCTTCTCGTGCTTATGAATTCTGGGGATATGACTGGTATCTCCCCTTGTGGGATAGAGATTTTATGTTTTTTTGGCAAAGGATACCGCTCCGATTGAGAAAAGAACAATCATTGTACATCAGGTTGGTTGAAAAATTGTATGAAGACCAATGTGTTCAATTGGGCAGAACTCCTGTACGTCTAAGGGGAAAACAGATTGTTTCTATACCAACACTGCGGCACTATATTCAAAAATCACCCATAGGTACCTCACTCATAAAAGCGTATCGGTTATACAATTATATTGTTAATTATTACACGCACCCTTTGCGCTGGTATGGTATTCAAGATTTTAAAGGCCATATAAAAGTTAGAACCAATACGATAAATATAAACAGCACATTGGTTTTGCTCTATTTTCCCGACGTTGCGAAACGGAACATAATGTGAGCAAATGAGATGTGAAATATTTTAGAAGAAAACTTGTGCTGTTAATTATGCTACTTCATAGTTGCTTAGATGTTAAGCGAGAAGGAGATCGAACCGCATGTCAAATTTTCAATCATCAATATATAAATCTGGACGTTACCGACCATGGCTATGGCCGGCGCGTTTCCTGAATCGACTGACGAAGCCGATTCCCGTGGGACTCTGGCTGGTGAACTTTTTTTTCCAGCGGATTTTAGGCATCAATAACAACGTCCCCTGGATGGTTAATTTCACATCCCGGGTGGAAGGCAAAATATCTATTGGACGAAATGTCTGGATATCCTTCGCAGTGAGTGGTGGCTGTTACATTCAGGGAGTGAATGGCATCGAGATTAGTGATGACACCATTTTTGCACCCGGGGTCAAAATAATTTCAGCCAATCACTGTAAGGACAATTTTGTCCGCTGGGAGGATGCACCACCGGTTTGCATCGGGAAAAGATGTTGGATCGGAGCGAATACGGTAATTCTGGCAGGCGTTACTTTGGGAGACGACTGCATTGTCGGTGCCGGAAGCGTTGTTAGAGACAATTTTTCTAATAATAGTATCATAGCAGGAGTACCTGCAAAAAATATCGCTATTAACGGGGAAAAGAACTTCTGATGAAGTTTAGGGAAAAACGTTATGTATCCACTCGTGGAATATATAGCTACGCATGATGAAATGGTCGCTTGTTGGACATCGTTCAGTTTCCTGATTTTGCGAATGTATGAAAGAAATGGAGATACAATTTATGCAAAGAGCTCATGTTACTTACCACATATTAAAAGCTGATTGTTTTGGTTCCTCGCGAATCAATACACAAAAATCGTGGGATGCACATCCAGTATTTATTCATAAAAGACATAGTAATTCAATATCACACACAAACAAATTTATCGACATTGATTCGTTTGATCGGAATGTGATGTCTCTCATTTTCCTAATATTAAAGTTAAAAGGAAAGCAAACACTTGTATTTCATGAACAAGGGATGTTGCCATTTTTACTTCTAACTCGAATTATAGCTTTATTGTTCCGTAAAAACAAAATTATATTTGTTTATGATATGCATGATTTACATGAATACATAAAAGAAAGAAACATTTGGCGTTGTATACGGTATTCATTCCTACGATATTATTCTTTAATAGTGCTCGAATATATTTGTTTTAGAGATAATTCCATAAAAAAAATTGTTGTCTCGGAAGGTATGGCCAATGAGGTCGCGAAACTATATGATTTCAGTTTACCACCACAAGTTGTCATGAGTTGTTCGCCACTAGAAAAAAAACCATTTGATTCGCTGGCTGTTGAAAACAAAAAAGCTCTTGTTTATTTTGGTAAGGCCGAGCACGCCCCCTTCGAACTCATAAATCAGATTAAAGAGATTGGATTTGAGCTTCATCTGTATGGCCGCGATATCGCACCCGAGGCCGTTTCTGCCCTTGTGGGTGCTGATAAATTGAATTGTGTAAGATTTCTTGGCGAATACTTTCCTAATGATTTATTTTTTCTGTCACAATATTCTTTTTTGATTTTATACAAACCACATATAAAGACTGTAAACTACAGAAT
>JBAXON010000208.1:0-6168 GCA_037133255.1 Deltaproteobacteria bacterium | reverse complement strand
CCCTGTACAACTGCACTAACTCAATCTGTCTAGCCCCATGGGTGCAGTCCAATTCATACCTGAAGCGGGGTGCCTGTTTAGTTGCTATAGCAGTTCTTTGCCTACTACTCTTTGGAGAGCAGTTTAACACTGGTAGCATTGCTAACTATAGTAAGCAACAACAGCGTGATATGCTTGCTGTGATTTCTGCTCCACCGCATCAGGCAAAAGTTTTTGCGTTGCTACCGTCGGAAGGATTGAAAAAAGATCCTTGTGAAGCTCAGGTCGATGCGATGATCATTGCCCAAAAATATGGTTTAAATACGATTAATGGGTATAGTGGACAAAGGCCCCCTGAGTGGATCGGTATGTATTATTTTGATAAGCCGGACTATATTGTGTATTTGTACAGTTGGATTAAGAACTACAATCTGGAGAATAATCAATTATATTTTTTAGATACAAAAACGGGGAAGTGGTTGTCGGCGATGAGTTTGCAGCCATCTCTACAGGAGCGGGCGGTCCTAATGTACGGGCCATTTTATGAGACAAATCTTGGCATCGCTCTGGCTGACCAGGGTAAGAATGAGGAAGCTATTGCCCATTATCTTGCGGCAATCAAGATTAATCCAAATTATGATGATGCTTATTATAATTTGGCCAATTCGTTTGTAAAGCAAGGGAAAACATTGAAAGCCATAGATAATTACCGCAAAGCAATCAAGATTAATCCTGATCACTGTAATGCGCATTTCAACGTGGCATCTGTTCTAGTGAAAGAGCGGAGAATGGAAGAAGCTATAGAACATTTCAGGCATGTAGTGCGAATTACCCCTTCTTTTGCTGCGCTTAATAATCTTGGCGTTAATTTAGAAAGCCAACTTAAGCATGACGAAGCTATTTACTATTATCGCAGAGCTGTACAGTTAGATCCTAAAAATCCCGGAATCTATTTCAATTTAGGTGTAGCTCTGGGTAATAAAGGAGAATTGAAAGAGGCGATCGAATATTTTCGTCGGGCGGTCTACCTAAATCCTGATTATGAAGATGCTCGCCAGGCTCTGACGCTGGCTATCGACTTGGAGAAAAAACAAAGGGCCAATTAAATCTGGCATTCTAAAGGATACTATATGATCGAGATTATTGAAGGCTACATTAGACGATTTCCAGATGATGCATATCTGCGCTATCATGCACCAAGGTATTCAATTTTATTACATTTGATATCGGAAAACTACAAAAAGGGAGAACGAATTCTAGATATTGGCCGGAGCAGGTTAACCGATATAATTTCCGATTCTTTGAAAGTGTCAGTTGATACCCTTGGTTTTCCACCAGATTCAGATAACAAAACTTTCGGCAAGCATTACCAGTTTGACCTGAACAATTGCCAATCTGTGCAATCGTGGCGGAAAGATATAGAACCATATGACTTGATCATCTTTGCGGAAGTTATAGAACATCTATATACGTCTCCCAATCTTGTTCTTAGCTTTATCAATTCCATAACTTCACAGGGTGGTCGCGTTTTTTTACAAACACCTAACGCGGTTGCGTTACATAAACGACTAAAAATGTTAATCGGCATGAATCCTTATGAAAGAATCAGAGAAAGTAATCAAAATCCTGGTCACTTCCGAGAATACACAAAAAAAGAAATTAAAGAATACTCAGGAAATACTGGATTCCGAGTAAAGAAGTCTTTGTATGGAAACTATTTTGATTATCGATTTTCGTCCAACGGATTAAATCTAATGTCTTATAAGCCCCAACTGAAACTTTTTAACCATATATATTCTTTATGTCCGGGAAGCTTCAAGCCAGGGTTGACTTTAGTTCTTGTCAAAGAGCATGACTCTAGCTTTGCGTCTCAGCCATCCACTGAAAGTGGCGACTGAGATCCCTATCGCGCCCCCTCTTTTTTTATCACCACAAATATCGTCTTTATAAGAATCACAATATCCAACCACAGGTTCCAGTTTCTCACATACCAAGCGTCGAGCGTCAGGCGTTGTTCGTGGGATGAATCACTTCTGCCGCTTACCTGCCACAATCCGGTTATTCCCGGCTGCACGCAATTGATGGTCTCGCTGTAATGTTTCAGCCAGTCCCACTCGCGTGGGATGTAAGGCCGGGGGCCAATAAGACTCATTTCGCCTTTGAGAATATTTATTATCTGGGGTACCTCATCTAAAGAAGTCTTGCGCAAAAACATTCCGAAGGCGGTAACCCTTGGATCATTTTTTAGTTTCCAGTAGGTTTCCCATTCCTTTTTTGCCTCAGGATCATCGGCGAGGATAACCTCAAGTCGTTCGTCAGCATCATGATACATAGTCCTAAATTTGTAGCAAGTGAACGACTTGCTGTTTTTGCCGATGCGCTCCTGCTTGAGGATGGCCGGGCCTTTGGAGGTGATTTTGATCAGGACAGAGATGATTCCGATAGGGATGATGAGCAGAATAAAAAAGATAAAACCGAACACATAATCAAAGAGTCGTTTGGTATAATAATTAAGCGGCTGTGCCAAATTGTTCTTGATCTCAAGGGCAAATGCCTGATCTTGAAAGAAGTGACGCAGCTCTGTTCCCATAACAACCAGACCGGAAAAATCAGGAAAGTAAAGGATGCTGGTGGCTTTATGTTGAAGGCGGTTGACTAAGGAAGATAGTTGCTTTTTATCGAACTCCGGTAGCGCGATTACTACATCTTGGACATCACCATTTTTCAGGTAGCGTTCCACGTGTTCGATATGGCCATGTACTTTAATCCCTTCAAAATATTGATTTTTTGTCTTTGCCAGATCATCGATAAAACCGATAACACGGTAGCCGAGGTTTTTCTCTTTAATCATGGCATTGAGCGCGAGACGTCCCGTATCGTTTGCGCCAAGAATAAGCGTCTTACTCGTTGAGATGCCCAATTTGAAGAGCCCTTGTTTAACCGCTGTTCTCAATATGGGGAATATGATCAGGGACAACAATCCGATTATAATGATGATGGTTCTCGATACGGTATTGCCCATTTTGCCCAGAAAAAAGACAGCAAGAATAGCGAGCGTTGAAAAAAGAGTAACCTTCCAAAGCATTCGAACCTCATCCCAGAACGTAAATTTTCTGGTATAGGCTCCTTCATAAGTCAGTATCGACAAACATATCGGGAAAAACCACCAGGCGTAATTAATATTTATCAACAAAGCGGGAAATACGGGGATAATAGAGGTAAGAAAATCCCGAATGACAACGGCCAGAACGGCAATAAAAAAGAGAACGACAATATCCGAAAAAAATAAGATAATTATACCCAATCTTCGCCTGTATGAACGCATCAAGAATTCCTTTCACTAATTTTTTTTGCCTCTTCCAGAAGCATTATAGGAATATCATTTTTAATTTCGTAAATTAATTTGCACTGGTCGCAAATTAATCCGCTTAAATTTTCATCTAAACGAATCTTGCCATGGCATTGTGGGCAGGCTAAAATTTCCAGTAGATTTTTGTTCAATGACATAGGTCACCTCTTTGTTAATTTATTTTCCACCACTGTGAATACTTGTTCGGGCAAAATTTCTTTCATACATTGTTTTGTCGGACATTTCTTTAAAAAGCAAGGGCTGCACGGCAGTTCCGCCCGGACTATAGTGTGATTTTTGCCATAAGGTCCTGTTCTTGCCGGATCAGTAGGCCCGAACAGAGCGACAACAGGTGTTCCCACAGCGGCCGCCAGATGCATGGGGCCGGAATCGGTTGTAATCACAAGTCGCGCTTTTTTGTAAATACAGGCAAGTTCGAGAAGCGTTGTCTGCCCTCCTAAATTTATTCCTTTAGTTTTCATCTTTGAAGTAATTCCTTCGATGCTACTCTTTTCACTTCCCGTAAAAACAACATCTATCTTCAAATTTTCTTTAATCAAATCAGCTAGGCTGGCAAAACTATTCTCATCCCAAAGCTTGGTTTCCCAATAGGCAATAGGATTAATGGCGATAAAATTATTGTCATCCAGGCCATGTTGATTAAGCAGAAGCTGTGTATTTGCTTCTGCTTTTTCGTTAATAGAAAGGATGAACTCAGCGCTTTCGGCATTTGCTCCTAGATAACGTGGAAAATCA
Organism: Deltaproteobacteria bacterium; assembly: GCA_037133255.1. Taxonomy (GTDB): domain Bacteria; phylum Desulfobacterota; class Syntrophia; order Syntrophales; family Smithellaceae; genus FEN-1160. The sequence goes on along the minus strand of JBAXON010000208.1, from coordinate 2,084 downwards.
AGGTAGCGATCGACTGCGTGCTTGTTCATATCTTCAGGTATTTTTTCACCAACGAATAAACCGCTTAATTCCTGAAGCGAATCATAACCAAGTTTTCTTTTGCCGTGGCTGAAATATACAATGACGGAACTTTTCAGCAAACCGTGAAAATCAATGACGAGGTCATAAGGACGCTGCCGGAGTTGCTTGAAAAACAGATTTATCTCCCCAAGCGGGCGGCTCAACTGCCCGGCCTTAAAATATTTAACCCAGCTTTTGCGCCGTAAAACTATAACTTCATCAAGATAGGGGTGGTTTTTAACTATATCTGCCGCTGCTTCCTCCACAACCCAGGTTATATGAGAATCAGGATATAAACCGCGCAGTGCCGCAAGGGATGGCAGAGTGTGAATTACATCGCCAATTGCGCTCAGTTTTACGATTAATATATTCACTTTATCCTGTCTTTCATTATCCACTTTACCGCATCCAGAATATCTTCCGCTATAAAATCAGGTTTGTTGTCGGCTGCCACCACATCAGAACCAAAATCCAGCAACTCTTCCCGCCCATATCCAGTCTTTACCAAAATCCCTTTAACCCCAGCTTTTTTGGCTGTTTCCATGTCACGGCATGTGTCTCCAATCATGTAAGATTTTCCCAGTTCTATATCTAAATCATCTGCTGCTTGCAGCAGCATGCCCGGCAAGGGTTTGCGGCAGTTACAATTATGCAGGTAGATTCCTGTTCCTTCCGTGGGATGATGCGGGCAGTAATAGAATTTATCTATACTCGCTTTTCCCTGCTGCAAAGCGGTCTGGAGGATTTCATGGGTTTGCCTGACGAATTCTTCAGAGAAAAAGCCTCTGGCCACACCTGCCTGATTGGTAACTACTATTGCCTTCATGCCACTTAAATTAATCAATCGAATTGCTTCATAAGCGGCAGGAATAATCTTGAGTTTGTCGAGGCAATCGAGATAGCCGACTTCTTCATTAATTGTTCCGTCTCTGTCTAAAAATACAGCAATATTTTTTCCCATAAAAATTTTCTCAACTATTTAATATATTTTGAGCCGCTTCAAAAACATCTTCCACGGATATTAGTTTCATGCAACTAAAATCAGTTGGACATGTTTCTTCAAGACAGGGACTGCAGGAAACGTTTGAATGAACGATGATTGTCTTATTCCCGGCAGGTGAAGTAGTAACGGGATTAGTTGAGCCGAAAATAGCCACAGTTGGAATGTTCAGCGCTCCAGCAATGTGCATAAGGCCGGAATCGTTGCTAATAAATAAACCGCTCTGTGAGATTAAGTAAATTGCTTCCTGAAGATTTGTTTTGCCGGCAAGGTTTATTAGCTTAGTACGTGCCGCTACTCGAACTTCTTCCGCCACATCCCAATCAGCCTTGCTGCCAAAGAGAATTCCCTGCATCGGGAAAGTCTCACTGAGCTTATCTGCCACAGCGGCAAATCTATCCGGCAACCATCTCTTAGCCGGGCCATAAGTGGCCCCCGGAGCGATTCCGATAATAGCTGTGTTTGTTTCCGGTATATATTTTTGTAAAATGTTTTGGGCATCCTGAAGGTTAATCCTGGTTTCAAGCCGCATTTCACGATCTACGGTAACACAACCCAACGCCTTGACCATTCCCAGGTAATAATCAATCTGGTGAACTTTTCTTATTTCTTTAGTGCGCTTTACGCTATGGGTTAAAAGAAGGCCGCGGGCATCCGAGTTGTAGCCGGCGCGCAGAGGAATTCTGGCTACAAAAGCAATGATTGCTGCTTCGATCGCGTTTTGTAGAAGAATTGCTGCGTGAAAGTTTTTCTTTTTGAGCATATTGGCCAGACGAAATACTCCTGCCGGAGTGTCATATTTATCTTCATAGATGATTATTTCATCCACATCAGAAAATGTTCTATAAATATCAGCCACCCACGGTTTAGCAAGAACTGCAATATGGGCGCGCGGATATGTGGCACGGATGGATGCCATTGCCGGTAGCGTCAAAATGGCATCGCCAATCCAATTAGTGCCGCGAATAAGAATATTATTTATGCCTTCCTGTGGGAAGACTTTGTTTTTTTGAAGAATCAATTG
>JBAXON010000207.1:0-6178 GCA_037133255.1 Deltaproteobacteria bacterium | reverse complement strand
GTGTCTGTTTCAAACTCTCAAGACTAATACGAACATTCTTAAATACCCGTTCAATAGGCAGACCGGGAACATTCATATATTTCAAAAGGGCCGCTGTATAGGGACTATTCCTTTTTTCTCCGTCCATGGCAACTTGCCCTGGTCCTGTAGCGTAGGAGATGAAAGAACCCTCAGGCGCGCTGGAAATAACAGCCAATCCCCGATTAGAGCTGCGAAAATTACGGGCTAAAGGATTGTCCCTGCAAGCATCTAAAATAATAATATTAAGGCCATTGTTGGCGTTTCCCATCTCATCGAGAATCCTGTTGGCATCTACTGCTTCAAATTTCACATCCGATTCTTTTTTAATCTTCGCACCGATGGGGATGATATAATTTACTCCGTTTATCTGAATACCATGGCCTGCATAATAGAATAATCCCACGCCGCCTCGTTTCAAGCGATTGCCAAAATCCTCAATGGCTTCCTCCATATCTCGATGGCGAATGTTCTTTTTTAAAATGACCTCAAAACCAAGCCGTTTGAGGGTGCTGGCCATATCAACTGCATCGTTTACCGGATTAGTTAAATTTCCGATTTCATAATCGCTGTTACCGATGACTAAGGCAGTTCGTTTTTCAGGAGCTGCTATAGAAAGGCAGGGGAGAAATGCTAAAAGGAAAACACAGGTAAGTGCAATTTTGATTTTTTTTGTTATTTTCATAAACAAACTCATCAGGTATTAGTTGAACAAATATTCCTTTAATGCATGTTAAATATAAGCAAATTATATTTATATGTCAAATTTAATCTTATTACTACCCAGTCCTTGCTAAATCCAGCTTGCCCTTCCATTTGTCAAACAGTGTTTCTTTTAAAATGGCGTGTTCCGGTTTGTCTAAAAGGGGATCGCGGTCGGCTAACCCAAAGGCATCTTCTTTGGCATCATTTAAAATCCTGGCATCTCGGATAATGCTGGCTACGCGAAAATCCGGCAGTCCCGATTGACGAGTACCGAGAAAATCGCCGGGACCACGGATAGCAAGATCTTCTTCAGCCAGAACAAATCCGTCCGTGGTCTTTTCCATGACTTTCAATCTCTTGCGTGCCTCCGCCGTGCATTTGTAGTCCGTAAGCAGTATGCAACTGGACTGAATATCCCGACGACCTACACGGCCACGCAACTGATGTAATTGCGAAAGCCCGAAACGTTCTGCATGTTCAATAACCATAAGCGATGCACGAGGCACATCAATGCCAACTTCAATTACTGTGGTGGAGACAAGAATATTAATTTTATTTGCCAGAAATTCCTGCATCACAGTGTCCTTTTCTTTTTCCTTCATTTTACCGTGGATAAGACCAACCCGATAATCTGGGAAAATATCTTTTTGTAGATGGTCAGCCATATTGGTGGCATCTTTCAAATCCAGATTTTCCGATTGTTCTATCAGAGGATAAACGATAAAAGCCTGATGGCCTTTGGTAAGCTCTTCTCTGATGGTTTGATATACCTTTTCTCTTTTGTTTTCTCCCATCAAAACGGTATGCACCGGTTTTTTTCCGGGTGGCATCTCATCGATTACAGAGATATCCAAATCACCATAAACGGTCATCGCCAACGTCCGCGGAATCGGCGTTGCCGTCATGACCAGAACATCGGCATTGATACCTTTGTTGCGCAGAGTCGCCCTCTGCATTACGCCGAAACGGTGCTGTTCATCAATTACGACAAGCCCCAGCCTTTGAAAATTAACGTCTTCCTGAATCAACGCATGGGTGCCAATGACAATATTGGCCTTACCTGTATTTATCTGCTCCAGGGCTTCATTTTTTAACGCGGCAATCATACTTCCTGTAATCAGTACCGTGTTTAAGCCGATGGAATTAGCCCAGTTTTTTATAACTGAATAATGTTGTTTGGCCAGTATTTCAGTGGGTGCCATCAATGCCGCCTGATAATTATTTTCGCATGCTTTGATTATTGCAGCCATAGCCACAATTGTTTTCCCGCTGCCAACATCTCCTTGTAAGAGGCGGTTCATAGAGAAAACAGAGGCCATATCTTGCTGTATTTCCGCAATCACACGATTTTGCGCGCCAGTCAGTTTAAACGATAACGAGGCTAGGAATTTATCTAAAAGATTTCCCTGTATTTTAAAAGATATACCCTGCTCTAATGTACGGCCTGATTTTTTCATAGCCATACCCAGTTGAAAAAAGAAAAACTCATCATAGATCAAACGGGAGTGCGCAATACTTTGGATAGCATTGTATTTCTCAATAGACTCCCTTGCTTCCGGGAAGTGAACAGACAAGAGGGCTTCGTGAATATTGATAAGATTGCGCTTCCGACAGATATCCGCGGGAATGGGCGAAGCGACATAGCGCGAGTATTGTTCCAGTGCCTGATTCATTATCTTGCGGATGTATTTCTGGTGCAGGCCTTCCGTTTCCGAATAAATCGGAACAATTCTTTTAAAGTTTAACAGATTGTCTTCATCCTCTTCATCCAGAATTTCGTAATCAGGATGAATCATTGATTTACCGGTATAATTCAGTGTCACGTTTCCGGTAAATATTACTCTTGTACCCTTTTTAAAGGTACCTGTAAGATAGGACATCTGGCCTTTAAACCATTTCGCCGTCAGGTTTGCCGTATTGTCACTGACTGTTACTTCCAGTAAGCGCTTCTTTCCAAAGTATTTTGCTTGTGTCAGAATTACGTTCCCTATTACCGTCTGAGTTTTTCCCGTTTCGAGCTTGCTGATTTTCTTTATTTCTCGCCTGTCTTCATAAGCGCGGGGAAGAAAAAAGAGGAGATCTTCAACATTGGCTATCTTCTTGGCGGCAAAGCGCTCCGCCATCTTTGGACCAACACCTTTCAAGTATTGAATCGGCACAGTCAATTTGGCCATGGCCTCTTTTAGATCTGCGATTCTTTGTAAAATATTCGCATCCTGGAGATATTGGGGTTTAGTTTCGGAAATGGAAGTCATGGCAATTTTCAGTTCTCCAAATACTAATAAAGCATTTTTAATTTTATCCTTTTTTATCTCCATATCCTTAAGGTCATAGTTGGAAAATATATCTAATAATCCTTCCAGAAGCTTTGAAGAATATGATGGTAAATCACTTTTGAGCAGATCCAGCAGGTGTATCAGTGTTTTGCCTAAATCTTTGATGTGAGATAAGTTTCTATAATTATCTTTGGAAGCAAAGATTAACGGCTGTTCTATTTTTTGCAGAAGCGCTTTTATTGATTCCATACCATTCACCGTATTCAAATTTCGGTAAACCTTATTTGTTCTAACAAATTCAACGTTTTGTTAACAAATATATTTTATTTGCGCAAGGAATGATTGACTTAAATACTTATTTACGTTAGATGAACCCCAAATAATCGTATATTTAACAATCAAACTCACGGAGCAATATGTCAGCAGAAACTACATATAAAAATTCTGGTGTAGATATAGATAAAGCCAATGATTTTGTTGAACGGATCAAACCGTTAATTAAAATGACAGCACGTAAAGAGGTTGTGTCCGGCATTGGCGGTTTTGGTGGTCTTTTTCGACTGGATACGGCAAAACTAAATAATCCAATTCTTGTTTCTTCCACCGATGGCGTGGGCACTAAACTTAAAATTGCGCAGTTAATGGACAAGCATGATACTATCGGCATTGATCTTGTTGCCATGTCGGTTAATGATGTTATCGTTCAGGGCGCGGAGCCATTATTCTTCCTTGATTATCTGGCCACAGGAAATATTGAACTCGAAAAAAGCGTGCAAATAGTTGATGGCATTGTTCAGGGCTGCAAACAAGCAGGATGCACCTTAATCGGTGGGGAGACTGCCGAAATGCCCGGCTTTTACAAGCAGGGAGAATATGATCTTGCGGGTTTCTGTGTCGGCATCGTGGATGCGGATAAACTCATTGACGGCTCTAGCATTGGCATCAAAGACCGGATTATCGGGCTTGCTTCCAGTGGTTTGCACAGTAACGGCTTTTCTCTGGCTCGTAATGTTCTTTTGGAAAAAGGGAAGTTGAAAGTTGATGAAAAAGTTGCAGGCCTTTCCCGAACAATAGGTTTGGAACTTCTGGAACCGACTAGGATTTATGTTAAATCTCTTTTGAATCTTTTTAAGGATTTCAATATTAAGGGACTTGTTCATATAACCGGTGGCGGCTTTTATGATAACATCCCAAGGATAATTCCTAAGTCGTGCAGGTGTATTATTTCAAGAAACAGTTGGGACATCCCGCCTATTTTTAAAGTCATCAAAGACGTTGGCCAGGTGGATGAAAAAGAAATGTTTCGGGTTTTTAACATGGGCATCGGCATGATGATTGTTGTCGCGGAAAATGAAACCAAAGAAGTGCTCAAGCGATTGGCAATACTGGGCGAGAAAGCTTACTCAATAGGCGTTGTTGAAAAAAGAGAAGGCAATCAGGATTTAGTTTGTTTTACTGAAAACTAATGGTAAATTTATGGCTAATCCATTGAAATTGGGAGTTTTGATTTCCGGCAGTGGCTCTAATCTTCAATCAATTATTGATAATATTGAAAAAGGATCGCTAAATGCCGTGATTAAAATCGTTATCAGCAACAATCCCGACGCTTATGGGATTACTCGAGCTAAAAAGCATGGTCTGCCTGTTCTTATCTTTAAGCATGAAGATTTCAAATCAAGAGAAGACTTTGATTTAGAGTTAATCAAAAATCTTCAAAGCAATCACGTGCAATTAGTGGTGCTTGCAGGCTTTATGCGTATTCTCACCTCCTTGTTTTTGCGGGAATTTCAGCAGAGAATAATTAATATCCACCCTGCCCTGCTCCCCGCTTTTCCCGGAACACATGTTCAAAAACAAGCTCTGGAATATGGGGTAAAATTTACCGGCTGTACTGTTCATTTTGTTGATGAAGGGGTTGACACAGGCCCGATTATCATTCAAAGTGTTTTACCTGTGCTTGATGATGATACTGAAGAAACGCTTGCTGCCAGAATTTTGAAAGAAGAACACCGGATTTACCCGCAGGCAATTCAATTTTACGCGGACGGAAAAATTGAAATAGATGGGCGTAGAGTTAAGATTAAATCAGCAGATAAACCTTCATTTCCGGCTTTACACAACCCGCCTTTGGTAGGTGTTTGAAAATACATAGACTTGTATACGAGGTAAAAAATCCATGTACGATCTGATAGTCATAGGCGATGATCTTTCTTCGCATGTTGCCGCTGCAACTTCCGCGCGTTACGGTCTCAGTACCGCCCTAATCGCGGAAAGCGGGCTGGGCGATACATTTATTATCGATGATTTTGTTTTTAATTTAGACCCTACTCCGATAACCGGGATTGGAAGCAATCAAACACTTCTTTCTCTTTTAGCCGAACTGGATATTGAGCCAATTGAACGTAATGGTCTTTTACTTAATCCTGCATATCAAGTAATATTGCCGAAGCATCGGATAGATTTTTTCAACGATCAAGAATCTCTGGTTGCTGAGATGGTCAGAGAGTTTCCACAATTAGAAAATGAAATAAATAAATTCTACGATTCTACAATGAAATATTCGGCAGTTTTCCATCAATGGCTGCGCAATCATCCTTTTGTCCAAATCCGGAGTTTTCGGGACTTTGGCAACTTTCTAAAGATAGTGCCAACTTTAATAAGACACAAATTTAAAGCTAAAAATTTTAAACAAATTATGCTTAACTATCCCTCTTTTCAAAAAGTATTGGAGGCACAACACGCTCTACTTTCCTTTAACACTGATAATCAATTTTCTTTTTCTTCAAATTTTATTTACAGTGCGCCCTTACGGGGGATTTTCTATTTTTTACAGGGAAAGCAAATAATCTTCAACTCTCTGATTAAAAAAATAGAATCATCCGAAGGCTTGTATATGAGTCAATGCGAAGTGTCAGCAATTGATAAAGGTAGAATAATTAATGTATATGTTACTGATAAAGATGGAGTTTCCAGTAAACTATCCGCTAGAAAAATGATTGTCAGTTCAAAATGGAGTGGGATGCCCCTACTTACCGGACAGAACAAAAAAATTAATGTTGCTGATTGGATCAGGCCGATTAAAATTGCTTTTTACCCATTTACGATTCATTTGGGCGTTCCTAAAAAATGTTTTCCGGACAAGATTGCGCGTCACATCGCTGTCGTATGTGACGTTGATA
>JBAXON010000206.1:0-6180 GCA_037133255.1 Deltaproteobacteria bacterium | reverse complement strand
CAATAGCCTGACATCAGCCGGTGTCGATGGCGAGCTTGCCGGTAATGTTATCGGACAGTCATTGACTGCCGCTGAAATAACACCTAAGGAAATTGTGGCCATCACGGCTCACGGTACCGGAACAAGGGACAACGATCTTTCCGAAGGACGGGGGTTGACCAGGGTTTTTGGAGACAATTTGCCCCCCGTTGTTTCACTCAAAGGCGCAATTGGACATACCCTGGGCGCGGCAGGCGCGGTGGAAACGGCTCTTTGGCTTGCCTGTCTGGAGGAAGGCATGCTGCCTAAGAGTTTCGGCTTTACACAAATAGATTCCGATTTAGGATTTGCACCGTCTCAGGTGAACATTCCCGCGAAGGACGGCGCATACCTGTTCACGTTCTTCGGTTTCGGCGGAACATGCACAAGTTATATTATTATTAAGGAGTGATACCACTTTTATTTTAACATTGGATTCCCGCTTTCGTAACCTGAAGGTCATCTACGACGGGAATGACAAAACAGATATGAGCGCAACAATGAATTATAAAAATAACCTCATTTATTCCATACCCGTAGTCGCGGCAAGTTATCTTGGTCCGTCTCTGATACCTAATCTGGACGCTGCCTGGGATGAGTCCAAGTTACCGCTTAGCCCTGATGATCTGGTGCAAAAAATTATGGGGCAACCGCTGCGCCGCGCCGGAAGATTTATCAAACTGGTTTGCTGTGGCGCTTTAACCTGTTTAAAGAGCGTTCCGCCCGAAGAGCTGAAAGATAAAAAAATTGGAATATTTCTGGCAACAGGCCTGGGCAATGTTGATGAAATTTTACCTTTTATCACACAAGTCTTTAAGCACGAAGGAGGATTCCCCAGCCCTAATCAGTTTGCCAATTCCGTGAGTAATGCCGCCGCTTTTTTTCTGGCAAAGATTAGCGAGATCAAAGGAGTTATCCTCACTGTCTCACAGGAAGAACTGTCATTTGAGTCGGCGCTCTGGCTGGCACAAAGTTATCTGGAACGCGGCGAGATTGATTTGGCACTGGTCGGCGGCTGCGATGTTTTTACGCCAACGATTGCCGACTATCGAGAGCGCATGGATTTAAAGCCGGATAATTCCCGCTCAATGCGTATGGGAGAAGGCTCGTCCTGGATCCTGATCGGGAACACGAGTGGTAAAAAAATCGGAAACATCTTGTCGGTTACACTTGACCATAACCCAAAAGCAGAGCTGTCCAATGAAAACATTTTAAGCGAGAGCGAAAAGATCGCAAGCCAATTTACAGGTATGCAGAACAAGCAAAAAATCATCCTGCCGGGATTTCGTCTGACTGATATAGATCAATCATTTTTCAAAGACAAAGGTTGGAAAGTGGAAGATTATCTTCCCCATTGCGGCATACATCCGACGGCGACCGCTTACGGATTGGCGCGGGCGCTGCTTTCGGGCACATCGGCTTTCTTTGTTCATTGTAACTATCACGCGGCAGGCAGGCGGGCAATGGTTGCGGCGGTTACGGAATAAATAATAATGGTTTCCTCTCAGCAAAAAAAACGCATTGTCCTGGTCCATCCACGTGGTTTCAACTGGTTTCCCGGAAAGCGTGATATTACCGATATTGCCAATCGCATGGTTCCGCAGGGATTGCTCTCTATTGCGGCATATCTTACCCGCCAGGGGCATGATGTTTTTGTTTACGATTGCCTCGGGCCGCACGCAACATTCGACCTAGCTTTGCAAGTAAAAGTAATTCTTAATTATCATCCACAGATAGTTGGGTTTTCCGCAACGACATCTTCATTCCCTGATGCTGCCGATCTGGCTCTGAAAATTAAAGAGCAATCTCCCGATACGGTCACCATTTGCGGCGGCGTGCATGTTTCCGCCCTGGAAGGAAAGCTGTTGGAAGATTATCCGGCCTTTGATTATCTAATTGCTGGGGAAGGCGAAATCACTATGGCACAATTATGTGCTGGAGATGATCCTTCCGGCATCAAAGGGCTGATCTGGCGGCGGGAAGAAGAAGTGATTACCAATGAGCCACATCCGCTGATTCAGGATTTAGATTCTCTGCCTTTTCCCGCTTATGAAAAGCTGGTTGGGTTTCCTCATGATTACCATTTGCCGCTGTTCAGTTATATTCAAACACCCGGAGCAACAATGATTACCTCCCGGGGCTGCATGTTCCAATGCACATATTGCGATCGCTCCGTTTTTAAAAAAGGGTTTCGCTATAATTCAGCAGCTTACATTTACGATCACATGAAATATTTGCGGACAAGATTCGGTATCCGGCACATTAATATTTATGATGATTTGTTCACCGCCAACCGGCCACGGATTGTCGAACTGTGCGACAAGCTTACCTGCCAACCGCTGGGGCTAAACTTCAATTGTGCAGTGCGTGTGGGATACACAGATGATGAACTGCTCAAGATGCTCAAAAAGGCCGGATGCCTTATGGTTTCTTTAGGTATAGAGTCAGCCGATCCACAGATGCTGGCGCGCCATAAATCCGGTGTATCGCTCGATGATGTGCGAGATACAGTAAGGCGGATCCAGGCTGCGGGACTTCGCGCGAAAGGTTTATTTATGATGGGCCTGCCGGGCGAAACAGCAGAATCGATAAAACGAACTTCCGATTTTATTATTTCGCTGGGACTAGACGATATGAATATGGCAAAATTTACGCCCTTTCCCGGCGCGCCGCTGTGGTCAACCATTCGGCAGGAGGGCACTTTTAATGAAGACTGGCGGCTGATGAATTGTCTGAACTTTGTTTTTGTGCCAAAAGAAATTGAATCTCAAAGAAAGCTCGACCATCTCTATAACGAGCATGTCAAACGTTTTTATTCCGACTGGGGCTGGCGCCGGAAATTCCGTAAGCGCCTCTGGCAGCACCGCAAAAGTCTCATCTACTTATTGAGGCATTTGCCGTCATTCTGGTCGGCAAAAAATCAGTTTGAACCAGATAAATAAGGATTCCCATTGTCTCCATCTACAAGTCAATAATTTTCGATTTGGTATTGGAGAGATGATTGCCACTTGTAATCAGGTTAGTTTCAGCTTAAACCCTTTTTCTCGAAATAATCTCAGGCAGGCATCCACAACAGTCTTGTCGTAAAAGGTACCGCTGTTTTTCTCGACTTCTTCCAGCGCCTTATCAATGCCCAAACTGGGACGATAGGGCCTGTGTGAGGCCATGGCCTCCACCACGTCGGCAACAATGAGAATGCGTGCCTCGATCAGAATGTCATCTCCTTTCAGATTTCTTGGATAGCCGGAACCATCCATTCGTTCATGGTGCTGGTAAACAATCTCTGCCAATGGCCAGGGTGACTCCACATCCTTCAACATCTCATATCCCTTTTGGGAGTGTTCTTTAATCAATAAAAACTCAAGCTCGGACAGTTTGATAGGCTTGGATAATATCTCCGCAGGTATGGATAGTTTACCGATGTCATGGATTAAACCGGCCATGCGGATGCCCTCAATCTTGTCCGGTGAAAGTCCCATCTCGGTGGCAATGGTACGGGCAAGATTCGCCGACCTGACCTGGTGTCCGGAAGTATAGGGATCTCTTGATTCAACAGCGGAAACCATGACTTGGATGGTTGTGCTAACCGCCTTTCTGAGGCTTTCCATGGTATCTTGCAGTTTTTCCTCGGCGCGTTTGTGCTCGGTGATGTCGATGCCGGTGCCCACCAGGTAAGGCCGTCCCGCGATCGTCATGCGCCGGCCCGTCATGATCATCCATATGCAGGCCGGTCCGCCACGCAGCAGCACCCGGCTTTCCACGGTCTCCTCCTTACCGTCCTTCAATACATTCGCGATTCTCGATTGGATGAATGTCCGGTCTTCCGGGTGGATGGTATCTATCGCGTTCATGCCCGCCATCTGATCGTCCGGCTTGCCGAGGATTTCATCGCGCTGATAGGCATTCCAGCGAAAGTAGCAGCCGTTTTCATCGAGAATGTAGAAGGTGCCGGGGATACTGTTAATAATGGTGTTGCTGAGGGCTTGCTCATGTTGGATCACGGTCTCCGCCTGCTTGCGTTCGGTGATGTCGGTCATAAAATTCAGTGTGGCAGGGTTCCCATTCCACTTTATCAAGACGGTACTCAGTTCTGTCCACCTGACGCTGCCGTCTCTATGCATAACCCGAAAAGAATAGAAGTTAGGAAGCTCCTCACCCTTCATTCGCCTAATATGGTTGTCGATAACCATTTCTTGGTCATCCGGGTGAATGAACTCAATAAATGATTTTGACTTGAGCTCCTCAACGGAGTAACCGATCTGTGTGGCGGTTCTCGAATTGAGAAAGACCAGATTACCATCCTGAGCTACAAAAATGGCCTCGCTAGCATTCTCAAATAGAGCTCGGTAGCGCTCTTCGCTCTCTCGCAGCTCATCCTCCGCCTGCTTGTGTTCGGTGATATCCATGACGAAACTCAAAGATGCGGGTATTCCCTCCCAAGAAATGATCCGTGAAATAATATGCAGCCACCGGACAGTTCCATCGGCGGCAATGATTCTGAAACGATAGCCTGTTTCTATCGGTTCACCGCGCATTCTCCGCATATGATGATCAACGACCATGGCGCGGTCATCAGGATGAATAAACGAAGAAAACGGTTTGGTTGTGATAATCTCTCTTGGATATCCTAAAATTTCTTCAAGGGCTGGATTGGCAACCTTAATCGTGTCTCCTTGAGCGAGTAATATTCCTTCTCCTGCGTTCTCAAAAAGCAGGCGGTATTGCTCATTACTCTGCCGCAGTGCCTCTTCAGCTTGCTTGCGGTCGGTGATATCGGTGTGGGTGCCGATGACACGTTTATGTTTTCTGTCTTCTGTCCATTCGATGACTTTACCGCGATCCAAAATCCACTTGTAGGTACCGTCTTTGCAAAGCACACGGTGCACGTTTTGGTAGCTTTCGGTTTCGCGCCGGAAATGACGATCAAGGTCAGCGTAAACCGCAGCCTTATCATCGGGGTGCACTCGGCGGTCCCACTCATCCAAGGTGTCGCCGATATCTTCCTTAACATAGCCGAGCATTGCTTTCCACTGGGCGGAAAAATAGACGCGGCCGGTTATGACGTTCCAGTCCCAAACACCGTCTCCAGATCCTTCCAGAGCGAACTTCCATCGATACTCACTCTCCCGCAGCGCCTCCTCCGCCTGCTTACGTTCCGAGATCTTCCGTTTCAAGGTGATCAACCAGAATGCCCCTACCACCAGTAAGAGACCCAGGATGCCTATAAGAACGGAATAGGTTTTCCGCACAGCCTGTTCCCGCGTCTGGTAAATAATTTCTTGTGGCCTCCATTTTTCGTTGATCCTTTCTATCGTTCCATCAGCCTGCAATGACCTGAGCCCATCGTTGATGGCGGCCAGGAGTGCAGTGTTGCCTTTTTTAACAGCGAGGGCCGAAGCCAGATGTGCAAAAGGCTCACCACTGGTTTGTATACCCGTGATCATCTTTTCGGTTAGGACGTAAGATCCTGCCCAGAGGTCAGCGAGGACGGCATCCACTTTCCCTTCCTTCAACAATAGGAAACCTTTAAGATCGTTGGCGGTGAGAGTAAATTTAATCTGCGGATCTGCCATCACATATTGATGCTGGACACTTGCAGTAATGACCGCGACCTGCAACCCTCGCAGATCGGACAAATCATTTATCCCCTGCTTGCCGGTACGCACAAAGATAGAAAAACTCAGATCGTGTGCCTGGTCGGAGAAGTCATAGATCTGCTTGCGGGGCTCGGTGACGGTCAACTGGCACAAGGCATCGGCCTTGCCTTGGGCGACCATTGCCTGTGCCACTTTCCAATCCATCAAGCGGATTTCAATCTGCCATCTCATCCGTTGCGCAAGTGCGCGCACGATGTCAATCGCCAACCCCTTGGGCTGTCCGCCCTCTTGATAGGAAATGGGTGGGTAGCTATCATTACCGACGAACAGGAGTGTCTTGTTTTCGGCTGCACACTCAGCGCTTGCCAGCAGTACGAACAAAATTACATACGCAAGGATCAGCACTAATTGTTTTTTCAAAATATCCATGTTGTTTACCTCTGGTGTCCTTGAGTAGATAGGCTTGTCCGATTCAACCCCTGCACATCCTGCCGTGCTCATTCAAGATTAAAATGTTACCTAAGGCGGAACTAAAAAGGAACCGTATTTTTTACATCGATGAATA
>JBAXON010000205.1:0-6222 GCA_037133255.1 Deltaproteobacteria bacterium | reverse complement strand
TGGTTCCTGCCAACTACTCTAACATATTTTGTCCAACTTAGGGGGTGCAGTCCACGCGATCATTGCCGAACAGACCGATGGAACTACCGGAATTGTGCGCGCAAAGACAGCGCCTGACGATGCGCCCCTGCTCACTTTGCAGTCCCTAAGCGACATGAGAAACGACGTGTTGCGCATCCGGAAATTTACAGTCCTGCTGCTGACAGATGTAGAGGAAGAGATGTCAAGTCTTCAGGTATCCTTGCAAGCACAGGATAGACAGGCGCTAGAACAGACAGCTCACACTCTCAAAGGCCTTTGCAGCCATCTGCAAGATCCGCTATTAAAAGACCTGGCGATGCGTTTGCAGGCAGGCGCGCAATTGGCAGCTTTGCCGGAACTTTCCGCAACCGCCGATCTTTTGCAGAGTGCAATCAATAAAATTATCGCTCGAGAACGAAAAATGGAGGCGTTATGAAGAAAGATGCACGAATCCTGATCGTAGATGACAAAGAGAGCTTTCGCTTTATGACCAAGGGATACCTCTCCGAGCCCGGTTATGAAGTGACTTGCGCGGCCAATGCCGAAGATGCGTTGCAGGAATTGGCAAGGATACCTCATGATCTTGTTATCTCCGATCTTGTCATGCCCGATATTGATGGTGTGGAACTGTTGCGCCGGATCCGCAAGCTGTGGCCGCAGCTTCCCTTCGTCCTGATAACTGCCCACCATAACGTGGAGAGCGCTGTCGCCGCCATGGAAGAAGGCGCCGACGACTATTTGAACAAACCAATCCATCGTGATGAATTGCTGCTGGTGGTAAAGCGCCTCCTGGTAAATGCCCGGATTTTGGTCAGCCACGGAAGGATGCTCGATGCGCAGAAGGAACAATACAGCTTTCAGAGCATCAGCAGTAGATCTCCGTCCATGGCTGCGGTGCTTGACGCGGCGGAAAAGATTGCCGCTTCACCAAACACAACTATTGCCATCTACGGAGAGAGCGGTGTGGGCAAGGAAGTAATGGCCCGTGCCATACATGTTGCTTCCGGCCACGACCTGACGACATTTGTGCCCGTCAACTGCGCCGCCATTCCCGAAACCCTGATGGAAAGCGAGCTATTTGGCCATGTAAAGGGCGCCTTTACCGGGGCTGACCATGCACGTGAGGGCAAGTGCTCCCGCGCCGGCACAGGCACGCTGTTTCTCGATGAAATCGGCGACATGCCTTTGCCGCTTCAGGCCAAATTATTGCGTCTGCTGGAAGAAAAGGTCTATGAAAAGGTAGGATCTGACACACCACAATCGGCCGACTTCCGCGTCATCGTCGCCACCCATCGCAGCCTGGACGATTGTTGCCAGCAGGGAACATTCCGCCGGGACCTGTTTCACCGCATCAACGTCTTTCCCATCGCCATCCCGCCGCTGCGCGAAAGAAGGGATGACATCCCCGAACTGGCCGATTATTTCCTTGAAACCTTCCGTCAACACCTGGGCAAGAGGCTCCCCGGCCTGTCGCGTCCGGCGCTTGATTATCTCTGCGCCTACGATTGGCCCGGCAATATCCGAGAACTGCGTAATCGTCTGGAATACGCCGCCATCATCAGCCAGGGTGAGCTAATTCAACCTGAGCATCTGCGTATGGAATCAGCAGCTGGCATCAGCGCGCCCGCCGGTGATCGCGTCACTATCAACTTCGATTTCTCCCCTGAAGAATTCTCCGTTGACGCAGTGAACAAGCGACTGGTTGCCTGGGCAATGGAAAGAAGCGGCAACAACAAATCCGCCGCCGCAAGATTGCTCAAAGCGACAAGGAAGATGTTTTACTGATGCCTTTGCGCCGGGTCAGGGGACCCGGCCTACAGCTCAATATCCAATATCCAAGAATTAGCATCCGCACGGTCATTGCGAGTTCACGGCAGTGAACGTGGCAATCTCTATAATCAAATCTACTTATGAGATTGCTTCGGTCGTTGCACTCTCTCGCAAAGACATCACAACACTCCTAACCACGCCAGCCCTTCCCTTCAGTCTTCAGCCTTTTTCCCCTTTCATTATTCGACATTGAATATTCATCTTTTTCTCCCCCTTTTCTCCCATTGTCCCATTTCGGACAGCATGTCCCGTGCGGGACAGCATTATCAGCCTCACTAAAACGCTACACTTGAAATTACACGGTTTTTACCTATGGCATGGAATACGCACTATACTCCTGACATGCGTGGGTTTCTCTGTATAAATGTCCGAAGAGGGACAACTCACGCCACTTGGAGGAAGTTATGTCACAGGATTCAGTAGAGAGATTGTTAGGTCGAATGCTTACCGATGCCAGTTTCCGCACCGATGCGACAGCGTCGCTGGCAAATGTCTGCAGGCGGGAAGGATACGAACTGACGGAGGGCGAATTAAACCTTGTCGAACGGATTAACGTCCTCACCCTCGAATCCATCGTTGCCCAACTTGACTCCGGTCTGTGTCGCGCAACAATGCCATCAAAAAAATCTCCGCACATCAGCGCGGGTAAAGGATAAATATGAAATCATACCGTCACAAAACCCGAGTTGTCATTGCGAATGCACGACAGTGCGTGTGGCAATCTAAATTTGTACTAATAAATTAACTTTTAAAAGGAGAAAATATTATGAAAAAAACAACACTTAGTCTTAGGCCTTTCTATTATCCCGCTCATCGTCAATCAGGGCTGCAACTGAAATCTACCCACCCCTTGATAATTATGGATCCGGAGAACATTAAACCCGTCAAAGTTGAAGGTTTTATACGGCGTTTTAAAAACTATAGTTTGACGCTGATAACAACCGGTATCCTGGCAATGTTTATCCCTCTGGCCATCGCCCAGGATCAGCCTGCGGCAGCGCCGGCGCAACCGCAGGCAGCGGAAATCAACAGAATTACGCAAGTGACCGATAAGGCCGGGATGAAAGCCTGTAGCGGAAGGATCAACCAGGTGGCCAATTTTCTTACTGCCGGCACACCGGGTGTCGGCGCCATGCTTTTTTTGCCACCGAATAATCCGGATCAACAACTGGTTTCCGTCTCTATGGAAATCCCGATCAAGGGCGCGGCTTCGGCCTATGCCAGCGCCAGCTTTGCCCCCAATCAGGCCAACGGCTGCGGTGGGATGTATGAAACAGTCGTGTACTGGCCGCAGAAATGTGACGTGGTAGCCAACAAGACTTTTGGCACACTCAAAAAGATCGGCGCGTTATCCAAGACTATTTTTGTCCGCGATGGCGGCGTAACCACCAAAATTTTTCTCATGCCGGCAGGATCAGGCTGCGTTGCTATAAAAAAGGAAGTTGTTTTATAAGGTATTCGCCGGGTCAGGTGACCCGGCCTACAACAAACAAAATAATGTAGGCTGAGTGCTCTCGCGCTTCGAATAACTCTCATTATATTAACAACATACGTTTCTTCACCTTGTAAAAGTGTCCGAATTGGGACAACCAGATTTTGCCCATTTGTCCCGTTTCGGACAACATGTCCCGTACGGGACAGCGTTATCTGCCTCAAAAAAACGCTACCATTGATATTACACTGTTTTTACCTCTGGCATGGAATACGCACTATACACCTAATATACGTTATTTTACTGTATAAATGTCCCAATAGGGACAACTCAATCACTTAGGAGGGAATTATGTCACAGGATTCAGTAGAGAGATTGTTGGGTCGGATGCTTACCGATGCCAGTTTCCGCACCGATGCCACAGTATCGCTGGAAAATGTCTGCAGGCAGGAAGGATACAACCTGACAGAGGGCGAATTAAACCTTGTCGAAAGGATCAACGTCCGCACCCTCGAATCCGTCGTTGCCAAACTTGACCCCGGTCTGTGTCGCGCAACAACGCCATCAAAAAAGTCTCCGCGCATCAGCGCGGACAAAGGAGGATTACAATGTTAGTTATCAGAATATTATACAGAACATCGGCATTGCTTTTACTATTTGTCCTGTCTTGGGCGATAGTTTTATTACCTATTTATTATATCGCTAAAATTATTTAACTTCTAAAGGGAGAAAATATAATGAAAAAAACAATACTGACTTTAGTGCTGATAACAGCCTATATTTTGGCGGTGTTTATTCCACTGGCCATTGCTCAGGATCAGCCTGCGGCAGCGCCGGCGCAACCGCAAGCTGCCGCAATCAACGGAATCACGCAAGTAACCGATAAGGCCGGGATTAAAGCCTGCAGCGGAAGAATCAACCAGGTGGCCAATTTTCTTACTGCCGGCAACCCGGGTGTCGGCGCCATGCTTTTCCTGCCGCCTGCCAACCCTGATCAACACCTTGTTTCCGTCTCTATGGAAATCCCGATTAAGGGTGCGGCTTCTGCTTATGCCAGCGCCAGCTTTGCCCCCAATCAGGCCAACGGCTGCGGCGGGATGTATGAAACAGTCGTGTACTGGCCGCAGAAATGTGACGTGGTAGCCAATAAGAATTTTGGCACACTCAAAAAGATCGGCGCGTTATCCAAGACTATCTTTGTCCGGGATGGCGGTGCAACAACGAAAATTTTTCTCATGCCGGCAGGATCAGGCTGCGTGGCAATTAAAAAAGAGGTGATTCGATGAACAGATTAATCAGAAGGAGTAGGTGGACGATGAAACGAGGCATGCTTTTGCTGTTGATATGTTTTTTGTGTTTAAATTTAATTGCGTCTGGCGGGTTTTTTGCCGGAGAGGCGTGGGCGATTACGTATGGCATTTCTTTACAAGAGAGCTATTATTCAGCACCTCCGAATCATGACACATGGCTCCAAACGGAGGACCATGATAATACTATTCATTTCCGGATCGGAGACGGAGACGACTCGACTGCTTTGATGTATATGGATAAAAATGGTATTCACGCACTAGTGACAATCGATGGCAATATAAGCGGTTCTGCAGGTTCTGCAGGTTACGCAACATCAGCAGGCTCTGCTGGCTATGCTACAACTGCAGGTTCAGTAGCTGCTGATAATGTGACTGGCACTACACTTGCTTCCAACGTAACGGGTTCAAGTTTAACTTCACTTGGCACTTTGACCGGATTAAGTGTCAGTGGGGCAACAGCACTAAACGGTGGTCTTAATATGGATTCTGGTAAATTCACGGTCGCTAATGGAACTGGCAACACATATATAGATGGCACCCTAGCTGTTGCAGGCGCTACAACCCTCACCGGTACGCTCACGGCTAACGGCGGCGTTGGCACGACAACCCTTTCCACTTCCGGCGCAGCAACCTTTAATTCAGCAAGTATTACCAACAACGCCACAGTGGGCGGCACTCTGGCTGTTACCGGCAATCTAACGGCGAGCGGCGCCACAAATAACATCGGCACATCACAAGTCTCGACTAACACCATCGGCAACAGCACCAGCGGGACGACGGCCAACATAACCGGCGGGGCCAGCAATATTCAGGTGGACAACACATCGGCCACGATGAGCAACGGCAGCAATAGCATTGACGTAAGTGCCACAGCCAACACGGTACTGGGCACTACAAACATCAATGCCACCGGCAGTGGCAACACAAACATCGGTACGGCAGGCGCAAGTGGTTCTGTAAACCAGATCCTTGGCAAGACTAACACCATCACCGGCACAACAAGCAGTAACATATCCGGTGCCAATGCCAATGTGAGCCTTGCCAATAACTCGGCAAGCATGAATGTCACCGACGGTTCTAGCATTACAGCTACTAATAATAAGATCACCGCTCTGACCGCCGCGGGTCAGGGGCTTACGGTGAATAACGCGGGTTCACTGTCGCTGCTGGGCGCGACTTCCGGAGCTGCTGCATCGGGTTTGAATATTGATGCCAGCGGCAACACAGTCACCTTGCTCAATAGTGTGACTGGTCAGGCAGCACACGGCCTGACTATCGGCGCCACCAGCA
This sequence comes from Deltaproteobacteria bacterium, assembly GCA_037133255.1. GTDB lineage: Bacteria > Desulfobacterota > Syntrophia > Syntrophales > Smithellaceae > FEN-1160. Next base: position 339 of record JBAXON010000205.1, on the reverse strand, counting down.
CCACGCTATCCGGCGGCACCAATTCGTCGAGCCTGACGTTGCAGGACGCCAGTGCAACTCTTAAGGTCGGTACGGCAACGACGGCTGAAGTTCAGGTGCTACAGGCTACCAACAATGGCACCACGACCTCTGTAACCATCGGCGGAGACAGCAATGTTTTAAACAACATTAAGGCAACTGCTGCAAGCGGCGTAAATAATTTAACGGCCAATGCTGCAAGCGGCACCAATAATATTGAGGCCAAGACCAATAACATCGGCGTGGCAACTGCAAGCTCGATCAACACCATTGGTAATTCCACAGCTACCAACACGATCACCGGTGCAAGCAATACGATTC
>JBAXON010000204.1:0-6231 GCA_037133255.1 Deltaproteobacteria bacterium | reverse complement strand
CTTTGCGGCTACTTGTCATACCCATTAAAATGAACTCGTTGCATTCCTCCTGATTAGCCTTCATCAAAGCGGCCTGTGTGTTGAGTACCGGATTATATATGGCTAAGGCATTATTTGCCAGTAATTGGCTGGCATTACTCATGGCCTGGGTGGGTTCTGCCTTGTCATCGAGCTTTTCGAGTTTAAAGAGGAGCTTTTGTCCATCGACTGTAATGCCTCCGGCTGCGTTTAATTCTTTAATGGCCATGTCCAGCCCGTTTAAGCAATCCTGACCATAATCGGCTGTCGGGCCACTGAGCGGGCCGGTAAATCCGATTACTATGTCTGCCGCCTGACTAGGCGATGTCCACGACAGCATAATTAATACGGTCAACAAGAAGATAAGTCCTTTCAAACGCTTCATATTTCTCCTCCCCTTTTTTGAATACATGTTATTTAAGTAAGCTATAAATAAAGGTATCTCTTTAAAGAACCATTGCATTATTGTACTAGACTAATACTACAAGTTCATGGTCAAGTCAACATCATGTATTTTAAACATAAAAAGTCCAACTCCTGAGGAAGTTGGACTTTTATATTCTGGCTCGCACGGAAAGATGATAAAAGGCAATGGGAGGAATATATATCTTTACCGTAATCATGGTTAGGATTAGCATCTCGAAAACATCTACAAGTCAGTAACCTTGAGTTTGGATTCACAATGATGATTACCGTTTGAACTATAGCAAAAAAGCCACTATAGATGTGCAGATAAGGATATTTTTTCAATCTATAGCGATCATCTATTGCGCTCGATCATCTAAATAACCAAAGTAAAATTTTGTATTTATGTTTGAATAATATGGGTATTGCCGCTATTTTGAAAACGAATTACACCAGTACATTACAAAATTGTAATATACTTGATCTTTTATTTGTCATTGAATCCTGCTATTATATGGGCTATGAAAATTTTACTCGTTGAGGATGACCGTAAGATTTTGTCGTTTGTAAAAAAGGGGCTCAAGGAGCAGGGGTTTATCGTTGATGCCTGTGATAACGGCGATGACGGATACGATCTTGCCTCCGGACAGGCCTATGATGTGCTTATTCTGGACATCATGCTGCCCGGACGTGACGGGCTGAGCATTCTGCGCGGGTTGCGGGAGGAAAAGATCACCACCCCGGTGATTCTTCTAACCGCGCGTTCTGCCCTTCAGGAACGTGTCGAAGGTTTGAACCTTGGCGCTGATGACTATTTAAGCAAGCCCTTCTACATGGAAGAACTTCTGGCGAGAATTCACGCTGTAACGAGACGAGCAAGCGGCGATCAAATGAGCCTGATGCAGAGTGGCAATCTGACAGTCAATCTCATCACCCGCGATGTCCGGATCGGGAAAGAGAAGGTTGATCTGACCGTCCGTGAATTCAGCCTTCTGGAATTGCTGATGCGCTCCCCCGGTCGAGTTTTTACTCGCACACAAATCCTAGAGCATGTCTGGGGTTATGATTTTGATCCGCAGACAAATGTTGTTGACGTTTATGTCCGGCGGCTTAGGAGCAAAGTGGAGCTGAAGCCTGACGAGCCGCTTATTGAAACCGTCCGTGGTGTCGGCTATCGGATGATCAAGCAGGGAGAGGAGTAACAATCTTTGTTCAGGATAAAGATAGCTCTACTTTCCGTCCTTATCTCGGGTTTAGTCCTCGTTGGTTTCGGCCTCTATTCTTTTTCGGTTATGAAAAAGGTGAACATGGACCGTATCGATCGTGAGATCCTGACGCTGGGCCAGGGTCACCTTACTATCGGGCCGCCACGTGGTTACTGGCAGAACTTTGAGCAATCGCTCGGCTTCATTTACCGCGAAGGGCGGCCGGAAAACCTGATCGTCCTGATCAAAGACCCCGGCAGTGAGGTCCTTTTCAAATCTTCTCAATGGCCTGTAGAAATAACTGAAGATGCCTTTCCTGATTTCGATCGTACAATAAGTACCGGTCAGCCTGTTATCAACAACCGGGCGGGAGAAGAACGAGCTGCTAATCCACAATTTGGTCAACCCTCTGATTCTCCAAGGCGCAATCCTTCTGACCGGGGTGATGAGGCACGGAATAATCGACGACGTGGTCCACCTGCTGAAGCATATAAAGCCTGTGAAGGCAAAAGCGAGGGAAGCACGGCGGAGTTTGTAGATCAGCGTGGGGAAACGTTGATTGGCACATGCGAAATAGAGAATGGAAAACTGGTGCTCCGGCCGTATGTTAATAAAGGCAGCAGGCGTGTACAAGTTAATGAAGAATCAAGAGAAAGGCCGTCTCCCCCATCTTCTGCATCAAACTCTGCGGAAAGGCCGATGCCGCGGATCAAAAAGCCGTACTTTGCAACCATAGAAACACCGTCAGGCGTGTGGCGGACTGGGATCATGGGAAGTGAACGTATTACCATGATGGTCGGTATGAATATGGCCGGCTTCTACAAGGATGCGGAGAGCTATCGCCGCGCATTTCTGGGCAGCGTACCGCTCGCATTGCTTATTCTGGGTGTTGGAGGGTGGGTGATTGCCAGGCGGGCACTTAAGCCCGTTGCGCTGATCACCAGGACGGCTGAGGCAATTACCGTTCGCGATCTGGATCAGCGCGTTCCTCTGACTGACTCCGATAGCGAATTGTCCCGACTGGTGGAGGTGATCAATGGCATGCTCGATCGTCTGGAAAAGAGTTTCAGTCAGGCGATCAGGTTCAGCGGCGATGCCGCCCATGAACTGCAGACACCACTCACAATTCTTCAGGGAGAGCTCGATGATGCCGTCCAGCACGCGCCGGTAGGGTCAGAAGAGCAGCAGCGCTACAGCGGACTTCTGGAAGAAGTGCAGAAGCTGAAGGCAATCGTTCAGAAACTTCTGATTCTTGCACGTGTGGACGCGGGCAGGCTCGAACTTTGTCTCGAACCAATCGACCTGAGCGCCATGATCGAATCCGCAGTTGAAGACGCAGGCGCCATTGCCCAGGATTTGCAAATTCAGAAAAAGATACTTCCAGGGGTTATCGTAAAGGCGGATCCTGATCTGATGGGGCAGGTTGTTCGTAACCTCACGTCCAACGCAGTTAAATACAATCGTGCAAACGGCCTCATCAAATTCCAATTGTCAGTTCGGAACAATAATGCCCTCTTTACCATTTCCAACACCGGTGTTTCGATCCCGGCAAAAGACCGTGAAAAGATATTCGACCGTTTCTATAGAGTTGATCAATCTCGCAGTAAAACAGTGTCCGGTACCGGTCTGGGTTTAAGCCTGGCGCGTGAGATAGTTCAAGCCCATGGCGGCAAGCTTCGCCTTGATTCCGATTCCGGTAATGTCGTTTCCTTTACCCTGTCATTACCCTGCAGCTCTTATATAGTAGGTGACAACATTACAATTTATTAATAATCCCACACATATTATTTTCATGTTCATCTGATATTCTCCCAACCAACGAACGGAATTATCCGTACGAAAAAATCTAAAGGAGGAAATAGTATGAAAAGAATTACAATGTTGATGTGCGTGTTGTTTCTTATGGGAGGCAGTGCCTATGCACAGCAGACTGACCATCGTGGTCAGGATGGAACACAGATCCGGCATGGTGAGAATGATGTGAGGCCGCCAGAATCGCCGCCCGTGCAGGGTGATATCGGAAAAAGGGACGAGATTCGTGATGACCGTCGGGAGATTCGTCAGGACCAAAACGAACTGAATCGTGATCGTCAGGAACTGCAGAATGATTTGCGCGAGCGCCAGAAGTTAGAAAAGGAAATTCAGCAGAAAATAAAGGCAGGAGACACAGTAGGAGCTGATGCCGCAAAGGCCAAACTTCAGAAACTGAATCGCGAGATTAAAGGAGATCGCCGTGAGATTAATCAGGACAAACGGGAACTAAATCAGGAGCGCCAGGAACTGCGGCGAGATCAACGTGAATCAAATCGGGAGAAGCAAGGTGACGGTGACGGAAAAATGCAACGCCCTCCTCGCAGGCAGGGTGATGATGGGAAAAAAGACGAAATGCGTGACGATCGTCGCGAAAATCGTCAGGATAAACGCGAAATGGATCGCGATCGACAGGAAGATAGGCGGGATCAGGGTAATAACGATCGAGACCGCAGAGGACCTGGTCAGGATCGTATAGAGCGCCCACAAGATAGAGGTGGCAATGGCAATGGTGGTGATGGTGGTAGAGGTCCCGGTCAAGGCAGGAGGCCAGGCCGGTAATTTCAACCATGGCTAAGGTCACTTTAATCAATACAAGGGATGCCGGTAAGGTGTGTATTCCTCAACGTGGGAATCAGCCAGACCGGCGTCCCCGTAATCAGCAATGTTCCAGGGGGGCACAGAAATTTTCTTGGAAAATGGAGGAAAAAATGAAAACAAAAATGATGATACTCGCATTGATTTTAATCTTGTCTGCATGGGTCGCGATGGCGCAGGCACAGCAGCAACGGGAAGAACAACAGGGTGGAAAAGAGCCCCCGCCTCAAGCCTATACGGATTGTCAAGGCAAAAAGGCAGGCGACACGGTTCAACATACAACGAGAGATGGCAAGGTTGCCGCCACTTGCGAGAGCACGCCTCAAGGATTGGTGGCGCGTCCAAGCCAGTCACGCGGTAACGAACCGGATAACCGGCAGCATGCTTCATCTCAGCGGGGAGAGCAGTCCCGTGGTAACGCGCAAAAGTATTCTATTGAACAGGCGATTTCCGATCAGGCGCAGCTTCATACGATTGCTTTCAATTGTCTGGCTTTCATCACCGGTGATTACGGTGCGGCAACATTCATCCCGCCGGGTAAGGTCTGCGATTTCTTCGGATTCCAGTATATGCGAGACATTGATGTAGCCCAGAAGGGGCACAATCCTATCTTTCTCAATCGAGTCGCGGGAAACGTGCTTTATACTTTGAACGAAGGGCAACGGGCCCTGCTGGAGAAAGCCTCCCGTGAGGAAGCCAGGCAAATGCAGGTGCTAGCCGAGATGCGTTTTCCTCTGATCAAGGCCTTCTATCGGGAACTTGGCAGCGACATTCCATCCGGAAGCAAAGGATTGAATAAGGAAGCGGTGATGCGCTACGTTGGCGAAATCTTTGCCTTTGACGCGCTTTTGAGCTATAAACGCGCGCAACTTTTCGGGCAACTCGCCGCGTCTTTTACGTCGGAACAGAAAGCCCGGTTGGGCAGAATGAAATTCGGCGATTTCAACACATGGCCTGACATTGATGTAGAAAAATACAAACTACCCAGAGGTACGGAAAAACTTGTCAATGTGGCATATATGACCCACGCCAGCGAGTTTTTCAGTTGGTATGCCGGATCGGTTGAGGCGGACACTTACTTCTGTCCGGAACGTCACGGCACATACTTTGGCGGCTTCTATATGAAAGATATGCCGGCAATGGGCAAACGCGATTACGATATAAGCACATCCGTGACCGGTGATAGCGGCAAGGAGTTTCTGTGTGTCCTTACGGCGAGTCAGCGAAATAACATTACCGCAATTCCCGACATGCAGCGCAAAGCGCTTAGGGAAACGATCAACATTAGGCGCGCAATCTCAGAGGAATTGCGCAAGTTCCTTAAGGGCCGACAAGCGGATAGGGAAAAGGTACTCGCCCTCGGTCGTCGCTATGGTGAACTCGACGGAGAAATGTCCTACTATTATGCAACCGCTTTTGCTAAAGTGAACAGAACTTTGACTACAGAACAACGCAGGTCTCTTATGAAGCTGCGCGGCCTTGAAGGTTATACCAGCGCCCCGGCCTATATCTATTCCACGCCCGTGCGAGAGGAAATAAAATCGTACAATACTGATTATTTCTTCTTTTCGAATGCGAAATCTGCAGAAGGAACAAAATGAGAATTGACTGAAAAAAGTATCACAGTTGCATGCATGTTTCTGTAATCGCAGTTCCCTCAAACGCTGCAGGTAAAGTAAATTGGTCTAGCCGTTGGCGGATGCTTCTCCTTTCCGCCTCGTTATCCTTTAAAACTAAAGGATATTAAGAGACTATTGAAAAATGCAGATTATTGTGTCGCTGTTTGTTACTACACATAAATAGTGTTTATTGATTGAAATACTGCATTTTTTATCGGAGTTGACTTTTTACTTGTTTCAATCAATAAGTATTAATACTTGAAATGTGGCATTTTCGATAAGGTCAGGTGGTTGTGTAGTTCAGGAAGCTATACGGACTATAATCTGCTTTTCTTATAGATGTTACTAAGTTGTAC
>JBAXON010000203.1:0-6236 GCA_037133255.1 Deltaproteobacteria bacterium | reverse complement strand
GTGTTTATGCGTTTATTTTTTGACGCTTTTATGCTGTTTAGTGTTGCGTTTTAAACTATTATACTCTAAAATGCAAATCAACTGATAACATTAAGGTTTATTCCAAATGAAACAAACGGGGAAATAATATGAAAAATGGAAAAATCCTCATTGCCGACGATGATGAACTCAACAGAGATAACATCACACAATTACTTCAGGATGAATATGAGATAAAAGCAGTTTGTGATGGGCGCGAGGGGATTGAGGCTTTTCTTGAAAATAATTTCGATTTAGTTATTACTGATTTACGCATGCCCAATATTGATGGGATGGAATTTCTCAAATTCATTAAAGAAAATAATCGCGATAATATTGTTATTGTGATTACCGGCTACGGTACCATCAGTACTGCCGTAACGGCAATGAAAATGGGGGCTTTCGACTTCATCATTCGACCAATAAAAGACGACCTTGTCAAATTATCGGTAAGCCGTGCAATGGCTTTTGCCAAGCTACGAGATGAAAATATTTCCATGAAAGAACATTTAAAGGAAAGGCATTATTTTGATAAGATAATCGGCTACAGCGATTGCATGAAAAAAGTTTTTGACACAATTGATAAAGTTTCAACATCCGATAGCACTGTCCTGATCTCCGGAGAAAGTGGAACCGGCAAAGAATTAGTCGCCCGTGCCATTCATTTTAAAAGTGATCGAAAAAACCAGCCCATGATTCCCGTGAACTGTGGCGCAATTCCGGAAGATTTGCTCGAAAGTGAGCTTTTCGGTCACGAAAAAGGCGCTTTTACGGGAGCAATTCGCAACCGGATGGGACGGTTCGAGCTGGCTCAAGGAGGCACAATATTTTTGGATGAAATTGGCGATATGAGTCCTTCCCTGCAAGTTAAGGTTCTTCGAGCAATTCAGGAAAAACAATTTGAGCGGATCGGTGGCGTTAAAACAATCAACGCGGATGTGCGCATTATAGCGGCCACCAATCAAAACCTGGAAAAGGCTGTCGAGGAAAAGCGCTTCCGCGAAGACCTCTTTTATCGCATCAATGTGATTCCCGTTAATTTACCGACTTTGCACGAACGCGGCGCGGATATTCTTATCCTGGCGAATCACTTTTTAACGCATTTTAATAAGCTGAAAAGGAAAAATGTGGAACGGATTTCTGCGGAAGCATCCAATTACTTTATGCATTATAAATGGCCCGGCAATGTTCGTGAGTTACAAAATCTTATCGAAATGCTCGTTGTAATGAAAGAAAAAGGTGAAATCGGCGCTGATGATTTGCCACCAAAATTTCGCCAGCTACAGGCAGTCATTGAAAAAGAACCGAACATTTCAATAACAGAAGAAGGCATCAACTTTAATGAGCGCGTAAGCCAGTTGGAAAAAGACCTCCTGTTAAAAGCTTTGAAAATGAGTGGCGGAGTAAAAAACAGAGCGGCAAAACTTCTTAACCTTAATCGCACAACCCTTGTGGAAAAATTAAAGAGACTGAATATATCTGCCGGCTGGGTTGATTAACCCGGAGAAACACATGCTAACCGGACAAACGATCCTCAAAAACCATCCAGCCATAATAAACATGACATAAAAAATGGGTTAGAATAATATTCTAACCCATCAAATATTTATTGGTAGCGGGGATAGGATTTGAACCTATGACCTTTGGGTTATGAGCCCAACGAGCTACCAAGCTGCTCCACCCCGCGATATGACTAGATTTAAAAGAGGTGACCTTAGACCACTATCTCCCAAAAATGTCAAGGAGTTATTTTGTTTGTTATGTAACCCATCATGCGGTAGATTAGCTTTGCCGCCATAAAATCAGGAGCCACAATTCCGGGCAGCGGCGCTAACTCCACCACATCAAACCCGCGAATATTGCAGGAAGCGGAAACTAATTTCAGCAAATGCAGAACATCTTTCCAGTAAAGGCCTCCCGGTTCCGGAGTTCCTGTGGCCGGCATTATGGAAGGGTCAAATACATCGAGATCTATTGTAACAAAAACATCTCCACTTAAATCCTTACAAACAGTTTCAGCCCCGTTTTTATTATCCAATACAAAATCAGCGGAATATGATTTTACTTTGCTGTGAGGCAAAAATTCCCCCTCTTCTTTACTCATACTCCTAATACCCACCTGCGTAAGCGGGCATATCTCTGAAATTCTTCTGGCTACACAGGCATGGCTATAAGGACTACCCTGATAGCTATCGCGAAGATCGGCATGAGCATCAAATTGGAGAACGGTTAATTTTGGATACTTTTCGATTACAGCCTGCACCGCGCCAAAGGTAATGCTGTGCTCCCCTCCGAGCATAACCGGAATTTTATCCAGCGAAGCAATCCGGGCAATTTTCTTGCGCACACTACTTACCATATTCTTCGGACCGCGGGCATCACTAGCAACAGGCAAGGTTGTATGAATCCCTGCTAGATAAGTTTCTTTTTTCAACTCTTCATCATAGAGCTCCATATTAGTGGAAGCTTCAATAATTGCCGCAGGTCCTTTGCGGCTGCCTGATTGATAAGTTGATGTCAAATCATAAGGAACCGGAACAACGACAAACTTAGCGTCACGCAGCGAACACGCCGGATATATTCCGCCAAAATTCATAATAACTCTCTCCATTTGTTCTTAAAAAAGATGGTAATTCCTAGCACATAGAAGGCAATATGTCCATAATTACATAGTTTCCGTATTAGTAGTTTTAAGCAGGCAATCAAACCGGAGCCATCAATTACCTTGGCCTGTAATATCCCAGGAAGAATTACCGTTTTCATAGTAAAGAAATGAATAGTGCCTGATCCAATCACCCAAGGCGGCAAAAATCTTCTTCTTTCCTTCCAGGACATAATGACGCAAAACGGGTTCGTGACAATGACCAAGAACAACAGCATCATAATCTTCTTTAAACCTCTCCCGGGCAAATGCAAGCATTTTATCCACCAACACATCGCCGTCTTCGATAGTCATTTCTTTACTTGCAGTAGAGCTTAGACTTGCTATTGCCCACCGAATCGAAGATGGAATAAGGCGCTGAAAGTGATAAAAAAACCGGCTTCGCAACACCTTCCGGAATAACATATATTTAATGTTGGCTTTATCCGCTGTATCGCCGTGCCCGATTAAAGCCCTTGAATTATCCAATTTAATGCCTGTCTGTTCTTCAAATACTTCCATTCCCAAAACATCGGAAAAATATTCTTTCATGAAAAAATCGTGATTCCCCTCAAATAAATGAATTCTAATGCCAGCTTTTTGCAGTTCGATTAATTTGTTAATAATCAACTTGAATTCCGGGTAGATTTTATCCTTTTGGCAAAACCAAAAGTCAAACAAGTCGCCGACGATATAGAGATCATCAATTGGGGCTGCATCTCTACCCAGATCATCAGAATTCACCATAGATCTGGCCTTCCCGTCTTTGATATCGCTCAGAAAATTCATTAACTGGGCATATCTTTCATCGGTAGCTCGCTTTAAATGGGTGTCGGAAATAAAAATAGCTTTCATATTTTCAGCTCTTTCATTTAATGTTTTTGTTCTTTAACAGATAATAGCCTATTAGGTCAATATACTCATTTACTAATTTATTCTTGTCTTGTCTTGTTTTGCATTTTTTGCTAGTTACTTAATGTACTCTCAATAACGAAGGATGAAAAGATGAAAAAAAATACAGAAACAATCAGGCGGGCAAAAGAAGTATTAAAAATAGAAGCTCAAAGTATTCTGCGATTGATTGATAAGATTGACGACAACTTCTCTCTCGCAGTGGATGCGATATGTCAATCCAAGGGACGGGTGATAATTACCGGAATTGGTAAATCAGGATTGATTGGCAAGAAAATTGTCGCAACGCTTACCAGTACAGGAACACAGGCTATTTTTCTTCATCCGGTGGAGGGAATCCATGGTGATTTAGGCATAGTCACCAAAGAAGATATCCTTCTGGCAATTTCCAACAGCGGCGAAACAAACGAATTAATTCCAATCATTAGTTCGGTACGTCAAATCGGCACTCCAGTTATTGCCTTTACCGGCAATCTTACCTCAACACTTGCCCGAGTAAGCGACATTATTATTGATGTTTCCGTGGAAAAAGAAGCCTGCCCTTTTGGCCTTGCCCCAACATCGAGTACCACCGCGGCTTTGGCCATGGGCGACGCACTGGCTATTGCACTCATTGACAAAAAACAATTCCAGGAAAAAGATTTTTTCAAGTTTCATCCGGGAGGAAGTCTGGGAGTAAGATTAAAAGCGACGGTCGGTGATGTGATGATCGTGGGCAAACAAATCCCGCGCGTTCTTACCGGAGTGAGTGCACAAAAAGCGATACAGGAAATTGACCGTAGAAATGTCGGCTTTGTTCTGATTACTGACAAAAAAAATCAACTCCTGGGAATTTTCACCGATGGCGATGTTCGCCGGATGATCAGCAAAAATATTTCCTTTTCAGGTAAAACCATCGACGAATTAATGACACGCAATCCTAAAACAATAGACGAAAATGCATCACTTGCACAAACTGTGGAGCGTATGCAAAAAGACGAGATCACCGCCCTGGCTGTGATAAACACAAAAAAAGAAATTAAAGGCTATCTGCATCTGCACGACATTTTAGCACGCGGCGGGTCAGTTACTATTTCTTTGACTTAAAATACCGGACGGAGGCACTACTTATGGCACTCTATGAATTTGACGGTAAAAGACCTCAAGTGCCTGCCGATTCTTTCGTACACCCCAACGCCGTTTTAATTGGCGATGTACAAATCGGCCATGAATGTATGATCGCGCCGGGCGTCTCTATTCGCGCTGATTTTAGCCCGATAATAATCGGTGATCGTTCTAATGTGCAGGATAATTCTGTTCTTCATGCAAATGCCAATTCAAAAGTAATCATTGAAAATGATGTCACCATCGCTCACGGCGTGGTTCTGCACGATGTACACATCAAAGCCCGCTGCTTTATCGGCATAGGCGCTATTGTTCTCTTTGACGTTGTTTGCGAAGAAGATGTTTTTGTATCTGTTGGTTCAGTTGTCCCTAAAGGCATGCATATACCTGCCGGGAAAATTGTTGCCGGAAATCCTGCCGAGATTACCCGTGATGTTACAGAAAAACAGAAAATTATGGCCAAAGAAGGTATCGACGCGTATCGTGAAATTTGCAGAAAATACATCGCTAACCATTGAATTTAATTGGTAGGCGGTGCTGGGATTGAACCAGCGACTTCTACCGTGTGAAGGTAGCACTCTCCCGCTGAGTTAACCGCCCGATTGACGTTTGCTATAGCCTAAAGAACTTACTATTTCAAGTAAAAACAATGCTTCACATTCAGGATATTTCTTTTACTAAATCCTGATAATACTCGACTCTTCGATCTGCAAACAAATCATTGTAAATATTTGCTCGCTTATACCTTGCCTTAGAAATATCTATTTCGACAATACCGATCTCATCGCTATCCTGGGCCGCGCGATACATAATGCTTCCCTCAGGTGAAGTTATCTGGCTTTTACCTGTGTAGCTAAAGCGCTTCCCGCTACGGTCTTCATATCCTGTGCGATTTGCCGTTATCGCGTAAATCTTGTTTTCCAAACAGCGAGTCACCATGGCATCCTGGCAATACGGAAGAACAAGATTGGCGGGATGACAAATAACATCCGCACCTTGAAGGGCTAAAATTCTGGCCGATTCAGGGAAGAACCAGTCAAAGCAGATCATGATACCGATTTTACATTGGCCAATATCATAAACATCAAAGCCTTTGTTGCCCGGTTGAAACCAGATTTTTTCTTCATTATAAAGGTGAACTTTCCGGTATGTGGCAACATAGCCCGCAGGCGAGATTAAAACGGCAGAATTGTATAAGCTTCCATCAGCGATTTCCGCAATACCGGCTATAATATAAATATTTTTTTTCTGTGCAATTGTACATAAAGCTTTTGTCGTTTTTCCCTCTGGAATTTCTTCGGCCAGATCGCGTGTTTCCGCAACAGTAGTGAAATGGTATCCGGTATTAAAAAGCTCGGGCAACACAAGTAGCCCGGCATCAGCAGTATCAATCATTGATAGGGCTTTATTAATGTTTTCATCCACATTACCGAATTGTGGCGCAAACTGAATGAATCCTGCTTTCATAGGCTCTCTTTATATTTTTGATTATTTCAGATTAATAACAAGTTGCTTTCAAAAAATAACTATGAATTTTTGAAAGCTTACTTGGTATTATGCC
>JBAXON010000202.1:0-6302 GCA_037133255.1 Deltaproteobacteria bacterium | reverse complement strand
TAATCTTGGGATTTTTTATCTATGCCTGTCTAAAAAACGTCAAATTCGTCAATTATCTGACAATTGAGTAGTAATAGGAAGAGGGAGTTGCCTATGATTTTAATGCTTCGGAAGCCGGAAGCGAGAAGAATTTATTTTCGGGCAGAACATTCATTAAGACGCAGAGTCTTTCGACCCCGCCACTAGATCCAAATTTATACTAGTAATCGCGGTTAACTTTTCACTGTCAGAATAAGCAACAATGATACGCCTTAACCCTTTTCATTGAAGATCATGCCAACCAGTTCGCTCATTTTCGACTGAAGTGCCTGCATCGCTTTTGGCGGGATTTCACGAATCACATCTCCCGTTCCCTTGTCCACAACCTTAACAGCGATCTTTTTATCATGCGCTCCATAAAGAGTATATTGAAGGCTGACATTCATGCTGTCAAGCTGACTTTGCATATCAGCGACCATCTGTTTTACTTGCGCAGTGCTGAGATCACCACCCGCAGTTTGTGCAGATTGGGGAGACCCCGTCGTTTTCACCGGCGCACTCACAGTTGCCGAAGCACCCGTCATTACACCACTTGTATCTACAGAACTGATATTCACTTAGCTCACCTCCTCTTATTTCTTTCCTTCAATAAAGCTATCGGCATTGTGCAAAAAAAACTTTAATCGCCCGCAATAATTTCCTGCAAATTCGAGAATCCGATTTTCGGAGAACGACACAGCCCTCTACCTTATAAACGACAGATATTTGACGGTTGGCGCCATTGTTGTTGCGCCATATATCCAAAAGCTACACGATTTGGGTAATTCCGCTATATTCATCCGCCGTCAAATCCATGGCTTTACCGTATGCGTCCTTGCCGTTAAACCTGAACATAATGTGGGAAGGATCAATGGTCGCATCTTTTGTGGCGTTCTGAGCCACCTTAAATGTTACATCGGCTGAAAATGCATCAGGGTCATAGAGCACAGCCGCCGGTATCGCCACAATCGTTGCTTCTGTATCTGGTATGGTCTGACCCCAGTTGTATGCCCCTCCGGCACTTATTCCCGATGCCCGACTGATCCACCAGTTGAAGGGATTCTGTATCGAATCAGTATCCATACTTTTGTTAAATGCGAACCTCATCGTAAAGCTCTTTTCAGACTGAGGTGCCTCCAGCGTGGAATCAAGACTGGCAACGGCCGTACCTGGCCCCAGGTAGTCTCTAAAACTATTGGTGCTATAGACCGCTAAAAATTGCGGGGTCGTAATCTCATAAATGTAATCCGTGAGGTTGCTTGCTAAGGAAGACCACTTAGCCGACAGGGTATCTGCCAGATCATTGGCGCTATCCGTGTCACCCATATCGGCATAGGTGTATCCCAACTCGAGAGTACCTCTATCAAAACTACTATCCAGAGAAATCGCCTTTTCCAGTTGAGTAATGGCATCATTAAATTCGCCGGATTGGCGATATGTCTGCCCAAGCCCGTAATAACCAATGGAACTGCGCGGGGATAAACTGACCACTTTTTTGAATTCTGTTTCTGCTTCGCTGTATTTCCCGGAATTGAGATAAACTTGGCCGAGCCCATAGCGGCTATCCGGAGATTCAGAATTCAGTTTAACCGCTGCTGCATATTGCACTTCCGCCTCAGGCAGGAGGCCCTGTTTATAGTAGATGTCGCCGAGACTTATCCGGAAGGTATCTCGGGCAGGGTATGCTCGAATTGCTTCCTCATAGGTCTTGATGGCAGCATCTGCATTATCAGCCATTAGATAGCCTCGTGCCATGTAATCATAAGCTTTGGCAGCGTTATCGGAAAAAGGCGAAAGTCCGATAGCACGCCGAAACTCCTTAACGGCACCGGCAAAATCACTATTCGTATAGAGATCAATTCCCCGCGTCAGGGCATTGTTTGACAAGCTGTCATACTGATTCTGTGAATGAGGTATGGCATTAAATAGTATGTTCACAACTTCTGCCGATATCAAACTCATGAATTTATTGACCTCACAAATGAGTGGATTAAATTATTGGATCATTTTTACATAAGTTGTATCGGTTGAATGAAAAATAAACTTAAGCACCATTTTGATGGTCTAGTAAAAAATCCAAATATATGGCGGACAGATAGCAGATGACTTCGCGGCACCTGAAATGTCACTATATTTGCGGTAAATTTTGTGTTATTATTGCAATGAAAGCTGAGTATGCTGAAATGGATAAGCGATAATTATAAAATAGAGTCTTATTTGCAGCTTAATATGTCAGGAGCAATTATAAATGTTCGGTAATACTTACAAAAGCAAGACGGTTTTAATCACCGGCCACACAGGATTCAAAGGTTCATGGTTGGCGATCTGGTTGAAGGAATTAGGGGCGAATATCATTGGCTACTCCCTTGATCCTCCCAGTGAGCCTAACAACTTTGAAGCAACGAGGCTTCGGGAAAAAATAACTAATATTCACGGAGATATCCGCGATCTCGATTATCTTCTGGCAACTTTTAAAAAATATCAGCCAGAGTTTATCTTTCACCTTGCTGCCCAACCCCTTGTCCGGCTCTCCTACCAGGAACCGAAAATAACCTTTGACACAAACGTAGGTGGAACGGTCAACGTGTTTGAAGCCGTCCGCAAAACCCCAGCCGTCAAAGTCCTGGTCAACGTTACCAGCGACAAATGTTACGAAAACAAGGAGTGGATCTGGGGCTACCGGGAAAATGATCCGATGGGTGGCCATGATCCCTATAGCGCATCCAAAGGGTGCGCGGAACTCGTTTTCAACGCTTATCTCAAATCGTTTTTCTCTCAGAGCGCTGCGCTTAGCAGGATAATCGCTGCCGCTTCCGCCCGGGCAGGTAATGTCATCGGTGGTGGAGATTGGGGCGCAGATCGCCTCGTTCCCGATTGCATCCGGGCTTTGAGCCAAAATCAACCTATAACTATTCGCAGCCCCCGTGCTATCCGGCCATGGCAGCACGTCCTGGAACCACTCAGCGGCTACCTTTTACTCGGCGCACGTCTTTTACAAGATCCGGGAAAATATTCCGGCGCATGGAACTTTGGCCCCAATGACAGTAGCCATTTGACCGTTTCAGAAATGACTGATGGCTTGATAAGATACTGGGGCGAAGGTTCATGGGAAGACCTCTCCGATCCCAATGCCCTTCACGAGGCGAAGCTACTCAAACTTAATTGTGACAAGGCCCACGCGGTACTCAACTGGCACAGTACCCTCACCATTGATGAATGCTTGCAGATGACTGCGGAATGGTATAAAAGCTTCTATACATTGACATCCAGCGATTCAATGTACGAAATCTGTACGCAGCAAATTGGGGAATATTGTAAGACTATAAAAAATGCACAATTGGTCTGAGAAAAGTAGGCTGTATTAAAATGATTAATTTGGAATTTGGCAGCATTGTTTTCCAAGAGGGCAACACACATGTGGGTCACTTGCCAAAACTTGATGTTTCCAGTTGTGGTAGCACCGCTGATCATGCCCGTAATAATCTGAAGATTGTCGGTCGTTTATTTCTTGAAGAATCCGAAAAAATGGGAACTTTAGAAGATATTTTGAGTGAATCAGGCTATGAGAAAGTGGGAAAGGTAAATTAGGGCAATGAAATCGAATCCTGAACTCATCCGCACTCAAATCCTCGCCCTCGTCAAAGAGTACCACGCGGCGAAGTTTGCCCCCAAGACCTTCGGTCCCGGTAATGATTTGGTCCACTATGCCGGACGGGTCTTCGATGCGGAAGAGATCGTAAATCTTGTCGATGCCAGCCTGGATTTTTATTTGACCGCCAACCGTTACGCTGAGCGCTTCGAAGCCGAGTTTGCCAATTATCTCGGAATGTCCAATGCCCTGCTTGTCAACTCCGGATCTTCTGCCAATCTTGTGGCCTTAACCGCACTGACCTCACCGAAGCTCAAAGATCGCCGACTCAGGCCCGGCGATGAAGTCATTACCACCGCCTGCGGTTTCCCCACAACGCTCAACCCTATTTTACAAAATCAACTGGTTCCGGTATTCGTCGATGTGAATCTCGGTGACTATACCGCCATACCAGAAAGGCTTGCCGAAGCCATCGGTCCAAAGACCAAGGTTATCATGATGGCTCACACAATGGGAGTCCCCTTCCATCTCGGTGCCGTCATGGATCTCGTAAAAAAGCACAACCTCTGGCTCATCGAGGATAATTGTGACGCTCTTGGCTCCACTTATACTCCCTTTCCCCAGGCGGGAGAGGGAAGGGGTGAGGGGGATATGCCCCGCTTGACAGGCACCTTCGGCCACCTCTCTACCTTTTCATTCTATCCTGCGCATCACATCACCATGGGCGAAGGTGGATGTGTGGTCACGGATGACGATAATCTTGCTCGTATCGCCCAGTCCTTACGTGATTGGGGCCGTGACTGTTACTGCGCTGGGGGCGAAAACAACACCTGCGGCAAACGCTTCAGCCGGCAGTTTGGGATGCTGCCCTACGGCTATGACCATAAATACGTTTACAGCCACATCGGCTATAACCTCAAAGTGACAGACATGCAGGCCGCCATCGGCTGCGCCCAGCTCCAGAAACTCGACCATTTCATCACCAGACGCAAGGAGAATTTCCAGAAACTAACCAAAATAATGAAACCATACGAAGATCGCCTCATCCTTCCCAGAGCCACAGATAATTCCGATCCCTCCTGGTTTGGTTATGTCATTACAGTGAAAGATACGGCCGGTTTTACCCGCAACGATCTGACCGCATTTCTGGAAGCCAACCGCATCGAAACCAGAAACCTATTTAGCGGCAATCTCCTTTGTCATCCAGCATATCAGAACATTCCTCATCGCATTTCGGGGGAACTGACGAACACAAATTTCATCATGAATAACACCTTCTTTATCGGTGTGTATCCAGGAATAGATGAGATCAAAATGGAATATATACAAAAAATATTTGAGGAGTTCTTTCATAGCCAATAAGCAAAACAAACTCAAAAGGAATGTTTCAAATGTGTTTTGGCCGAAAACTTGCAAGAAAAAGCAATGCGATTGAAATTATTAAACGGGATGCCCGGGAGTGAACATGAAAGATAAAAACAATAAGAATATACCCGTTGTGATTCTTTGTGGCGGCATGGGAACACGCTTGGTGGAGTACACGGAAGTGCGCCCCAAACCACTGGTAGAAGTCGGTAGCATGCCCATTCTCTGGCATATCATGAAGCACTATTCCCAATATGGGTTCAACGAATTTATCCTCGCCCTGGGCTACAAGGGAGAGCATATCAAACGATATTTCCTCGATTTTAATAGCTTGAACCAGGATTTTACCGTTTCGCTCAACGATGGGGCAATCCACAGCATCAACCAAAATCATTGTGATCCTTGGAAAGTCCATCTCATCGATACGGGTCAAACCACACTGACCGGTGGCCGCCTTAAACGCCTGGCATCCATGATCAATCAAGAGACTTTTATGATGACCTATGGCGACGGCGTCAGCGACGTGAATCTGGATACATTGCTGAAATTTCATCAGAGCAATAAGGGCTTGGTTACCCTGACGGCTGTGCGACCCCCGGCGCGTTTTGGCGCTTTGGAATTTGAAGGAAACCAGATTCGCCATTTCAAAGAAAAATCTACCCTCCACGAAGGCTGGATCAACGGAGGCTTCTTTGTTATTAACTCAAAGGCGCTAAATTACATCAAAGAAGATGTCATGTGGGAACATGCCCCGATGGAAAAACTGGCAGAAGAGGGCGAACTTTACGCCTACAAGCACGAAGGTTTCTGGCAGTGCATGGATACCGCTCGGGATCTCAAGTATTTAGAGGATGTTTGGCAAACGGGCAAAGCCCCTTGGAAAACTTGGTGAAGAATAATTATGTCATTGCGAGAAAAGCGAAGCAATATGAATAATAATCCACTCGCCGAAGATATGGATCACATCCTAACCCACACCCGTGATCTTTGGGAAGAACTGCGAGACCAGCGAATTTTCATCACCGGCGGGACGGGATTTTTCGGCTGCTGGCTTCTGGAGAGTTTTGCCTGGGCCAATGATAAGCTGAACTTAAATGCCGAAGCCCTGGTTCTTACCCGCGATTACAAAGCCTTTTTTAAGAAAGCGCCACAACTGGCTACCCATCAGGCTATTAAATTTCACATTGGTGACGTACGGGATTTCGTTTTTCCCGAAGGGCAATTTCCATTTGTTATCCATGCTGCCACGGAGTCCAGCGCCAAACTATGCGAAGAAAATCCCCTTCTGATGTGGGACACAATCATAGAAGGAACACGTCATACGCTGGAA
>JBAXON010000201.1:0-6325 GCA_037133255.1 Deltaproteobacteria bacterium | reverse complement strand
ATCACGATAGAGCCTCTCCACCTTGAAGTCCTTCAGATAGCCATACCCGCCATGGATCTGCAGCGCAAGATAGGCACTCTTGTTGGCCAATTCAGAAGCAAAAAGCTTGGCCATAGAGGCCTCTTTGGTAAAAGGCATGCCCTGGTCTTTTCTCCACGCGGCAGATAAGATAAGTAAGCTTGCCGCCTCAATCCCTGTACCCATATCCGCGATCATCCATTGAATGGCTTGAAACGAGCTGATGGCCTTGCCAAACTGTTTACGCTCTTTGGCATATCGAATAGCTTCATCCAGGCAGGCACGGGTAATTCCCAAAGCCTGCGACGCAATCCCAATGCGGCCGCTATCCAATGCTGTCATGGCTATCTTGAATCCCAGACCTTCCTTCCCCAGCAGATTTTCCTTCGGTACCTTACAGTCCTCGAAGATAAGTTCTACAGTATTGGAAGCCCTAAGCCCCATCTTATCTTCTTTTGTGCCTATTGAAAATCCCGGAGTGCCCGCCTCCACGATGAAAGCAGAGAGACCTTTGCTGCCTTTTTCCATACCTGTCCTGGTAATAAGATTCACTACATCAGCATACTGCCCGTGGGTAATGAAGGTCTTTGTCCCGTTGATCAGATAATAGTTTCCTTTATCCTCTGCCTTTAGAGAGAGGCTCCCGGGATCGGATCCGGCACCAGGCTCAGTCAGGGCAAAACATCCGAGCAGCTCTCCTTGAGCAAGCTTAAAGAGATATTTTTCTTTCTGTTTTTCATTACCGAACTTGAGTAACGGCTCGGTAGAGAGATTGGCAACTGACATAGTCACAGCGGTTGACGCGCAAGAATAGGCGACTTCCTGCAGTGCCAGGCAATAGCTTACAGCACCTGCAGCAACTCCGCCATACTCCGCAGGCACCATCATTCCTAAAAGGCCCAGCTCACCCATCTTCTTTACCACATCCATCGGGAATATCTCTTCCTTATCCCTTTTGGCAGCCAAAGGCTCTAATTCCTTCCTGGCAAAATCTTTAGCCATGAGCCGGACCATTTTCTGTTCTGTAGTTAGTTGAAAAGACATGTTTCCCCTTTACGGCACATATATGACAACCAGGAGCTCTGCTTTTGCACCGGTTGGATTGCTAAGCTTATGAGATAGGGAGGAATCAAAGCTGATCGCCTCCCCTTTCTTCAAATTTGAAGTATTCTGACCCACCGAAATCGTAAGACCGCCATCAAGGACATAGATGAATTCTTCCCCTTCATGGTGATACTCAACACCTTTATGCTCGGTATCGGGATCAATGGTTACACGATAAGCCCTTAAGTGTTTTTCCTCTCCCGGCGTGGTCAGAGGCACATACGCATAAGATGCGACTCTCTTTTTGTGGCTTGTTGTTCGTCTTTTAGATGCTTCTTTATCCCGATTTTCCTGCAATTGATCCATATTCACCTTGAAGATACGGCCCAACTGAAGGACTACCGCAACAGGCGGAGCAGTTTTACCTTCCTCAATTTCGGTTAAGAAGTCAACCGTATAACCGGTATCATGCGAAAGAGCCTTCAGACTGAGTCCCTTTGCCTCTCGCAACCTTCGTATTCTCCCACCAAAAGATTCTTCGGTTTTTTTTATCATGTATCTTCCCTTCACATCTTTTTAATCGCGACGGGAGTATATGAAGAACGATTTTGTGTGTCAAGATGATTTTAGAGTCTATAAAAAAAATATATACATTGACAATAAAAATCAGCCACCCTATACTTTAATCCACAAAAAAATCTTGTAAAATTTAGAAGGAGGATCATGCATGGCAAAAGAATCGGACGATTCTAAAGAGTACAAAACCGGAGGAGGAAATTCACTTTATATTCTAATTATCTGCACCCTGCTCTACATGGTGAATTACATGGACAGGCAGGTGCTGGCGGCCGTGGTGGAGCCGATGAAATTAGCTCTAAACCTGACCGACAGTGACATCGGGATCCTGGGTTCAGTATTTCTACTCAGCATAGCGCTTTTTTCATTCCCTGTGGCATATCTGGTGGATCGCTGGAGCAGGCGCAAGGCCATCGGTATCATGGCGATCTTATGGAGTGGATTCACTTTGCTTACCGGCAAAGCCTGGAGCTTTGTAACCCTGCTTATCCCGCGCGCACTGGTAGGAGTGGGCGAGGCCGGTTTTTCAGCAGGCGGAACGGCAATGATCGGCGCTGCATATTCCGCAAAGAAGCGCGGAGCTGTGATGGGCGTATTTAACATGGCCATCCCACTTGGTGTCGCCCTGGGATCAGTACTCGGCGGTGTTTTGGCCAAGTCACACGGTTGGCAGGCACCATTTCTGTTTTTTGCCATTCCCGGTATTATTCTCGGCATTCTTGCTTTGTTCATGAAGGACTACAAAACAGTGGAACATACCCATGAATCCGGAGCAAAGGTTACTTTTTTTCAATCGATAAAAAAACTCTTCACGATACCATCACTGGTCTGGGTGTTAGTCGGTTACGGTCTGGCCAATATCATGTCCATGTCCTTTCTGTTTTGGACACCGGCTTTCATCCAACGCGCCTGGGGCGTCGATGTAGCGGCAGCCAATGCTGTCATGGTTCCTATCGTACTGGGTGCCATTATTGGTTCGCCTATTGGAGGAATCCTTGCGGATGTCTGGTTTAAGAAAAACCCTCGTGGCAGGCTCTACTTACCTGCAATAACCATTATGCTAAGCGCTGCTTGCATGGCTGGCGCCATCTACTTCCAGATGAAAGGCATCGGCATGGCGCTGATTATTTCCTACGGTGTGCTCAATGTTATGGCCCTGCCCTGCCTGAGCGCTATATCACAGGATGTGGCTCCTGCTGCCCAAAAGGGGCTTGTTTGGGGTTTGATGGTCTTCTGCATGTATGCCTTCGGCGGAGGCTGGAGTCCTTATATGGTTGGAGCTATCTCGAAGGCTTTGGGAGAGGGCGCGCAGGGATTGGGCACCGCCCTGACCATAGCAACAATAGGCGGTATTTTGGGTGGAATATGCTACTTAATGGCCGCCAAACCTTATGTCGCGGATATGGAAAAAGTAAAGGGCGATCAACTGATGGCCGAAAAATAGAACTTTGAAAAAATTATTTGTTAAACAGGGCGGCGACATATATCGCCGCCCTGTTACTGTGCAAACGTTTTCAATCAAGGGTATGAACCCCAAAGCAAGCTTTGGAAACATATTCCGCAGCAAGCTGCGGTGTATTAAACCCTCCGCTTCGCTTGCGGAATTGCAGTTTCACAATAAGGAGATAACATGTTCAACACAAAAAATATTATTATTTCTTTAATATTAATATTTGCTCTTCTAGGCGCAAATACTAGTTTTGCTGAAAAAAGCGAAGCGGAAAAGATATGGGATATTGCAGAAAAAGCCTATAACGCGGGAAACTATAAAGAAGCCCGCTCCTATTACGAGAAATCACTTTCCATGTGCGGAGAGGACTTTGAATGTGTCGCCTCCAACCTTAATGGCATCGGCGTGGTTTACGAGGCGCTGGATGATGACAAGAAGGCATTTCAATACTATGAAAAGGCGCTTGTCGCTGCAAAGAAAGCAAATAATAAGGATTTGATTGCCGCAAACCTGTTCAATACAGGCGCAGTCTATCACCGGACTTTTAATCAATATGAAAAAGCTTTGAGTCTCTTTGAGGAATCATTAAGAATATTCAGAGAACTGGATGACAAAAAAAGTTCAGCCATGGTTCTTTTCAACATGGGCAAAGTTCTGCAAACGCTGGGCAGATATGACAGGGCGCTGTCCGTTCTCAATGAGTCGCTCTCCATTAACAAAGAATTGAAAGATCAGCAGAACATCGCGGGGTGCCTGAACGTTACCGGCACAGTGTACGCAGCCCTGGGGCAATATGACAAGGCGCTTACATATTATCAGGAGGCGCTCAGACTCAACAAGTCTCTTAATATTCAGAATGAAATAGCAACATCACTAAGAAACATAGGCGATGCCTACTGCGGCCTTTTCGAACGCGATAAAGCCATTACGTATTATCAGGAGGCGCTCGACCTACAGAAGCGAAATAACCTTCGTTTTGATATGGCCATAACATATACAAACATCGGAGTGTTGTATAAGGAGCTCGATCAATACGACAAAGCCCTTTCCAACTTCGAGGAATCGCTAAAGATAAGCAGGGAGATTGATAATTCTGCCCTGATTGCCGGTAACCTCAATAACATGGGCGGCGTATATTCAAGTCTGGGCAAGTCCGAGAGCGCCCTTTCTTATTATCATCAATCATTGAAACTCGACAAACTACTAGGCAGACCGCAGAAGATAGCTATAGATATGAACAATATCGGTATGCAATATTTCCGGATGGGACTTTATGAAAAGGCGCTTGATTATCTCAATGACGCCCTGGAAATAGAAAGGAAGTTGAACAATCCTCATGATATTGCCGCGCGGCTTAATAATATAGGCGCTGTTTATCTGCGGCAGGAAAAATACCGTGATGCCGAGAACGTGTTTTTAGAGAGGAGAAATACCGGAAAGCGGATTACGAAAACCCGATTGATTCATGCCGGTTTGATTGAGGTTTATCTAACAGCAAAAAGGTATGATGAGGCGTTGGTTTTATTGAAGGAACTCCCGCCTAACTGGAGGGATAGCAGGAACCGCCGCATGGAATACCACACACAGTATGGTCTGGCTCTTAAAGGCAAGGGAGCTCTGCGGGAATCATCACTGGAATTATTGAAGGCGGTCTTAATCGTTGAAGAAATCAGACGTGCCGTAGGTGAACGCGGCGAGTTTTTTACAGGTGGCGGCTATATCGGCAGACTGACTCCTTACAGAGAGCTGATGGCTGTTCTTGCGGAAATGGCAATCCGGTCAGAGGCTCAGGATGACGCTTTTCGGCCTTACGGCAGGGATGCAGCAGCAAGCGCCTTCTATTTTGCCGAATTTACAAAGGCAAGAATGTTTCTGGAAATGATGGCCGGCGCTGTAAGAAAATATGAAGATCCGCAAATTCCGACGGATATAAAAACCAGAGAATCGGAGATTGTCAAAGAGCTTGCCGCAATTGAGACAAATCGGGAAAGCACCTATACAAAGGGAGAAGCGGCATTTAAAAGACTCTTACAGAAGGAGGAAGAACTTCTGAAAAAACAGGACTCCCTCATCTTAGATATAAGAAAAAATTATCCCCTGTATGCCGCCCTCAATTATCCTAGGCCAATCCCCGTTGAAGACTTGCCCCTGAAGGATAACGAGGCATTGATCGAGTTTGGCATAAGCAACAACGCCGTTTTTGTTTTTGATGTAAGAAATGGCGGTGGAATTAAAATCCACAAACTAAACCTTTCCGGTGAGGAACTCTCCGAAAAGGTGGGGAAATTTATCGAACCTTTAAATTCGGGAAGATTCTCGGAATTTTCGGCAAGATCGTCCGGTGCTCTTTATGATCTTCTGCTATCTGATATTGCAAAAGCTGTGAACAACACAACTGAAAGGTTGATCATCATTCCCGACGGCCTCCTTGGGCTTTTACCGTTTGAGGCGCTTGTCGTGAAGGACGGCAAAACCATCAAGGACAGCATATACGCCGGGGATAAATGGAACATCACTTATTCACAATCCGCGACATCACTTGCCCTGACAAGACTTCTGAAACCGCGATTAACGGGAAAAACCCTCTTCGCCCTCGGCAATCCCGTTTATGATAAATCGGATCCGCGATATATCGCTTACAAGCAAGGAAAGCCCGTGCAAGTTCCCGCTCAAACTCTGAAACAATACGCCTATCGCGGCGTTACGATACTGGCAAAACAAGGCACAACATCAGATACGGTGGAATGGGAAGATGTGATCTATCCGGCGCTTCCTGAAACGGAAGATGAGATTAAGGCGATTGCACGGCTCTTTGGCCTCAAGCCTGATCCTCCCGATATTCTTCTGGGCATTTCAGCAACGGAGACAAATTTCAAAAATGCCGATCTTAAAGACTATCGCTACCTGCATTTTGCCACCCATGCCGATCTGCCGGGAAAGGTTCAGGGAATTAAGGAACCTTTTATCATCCTGGGACAGGTTGAAAACAAAGGCAATGATGATGGATTTTTAACTTTGAGCGAGGTACTGAAATTAAAGTTGAATGCGGATCTTGTCGTGCTATCCGCGTGTTCAACGGGTAAGGGCAAAGTGACCGAAGGCGAGGGAGTGGCAAACTTTGCCCGGGCGTTTCAACATGCAGGAGCGAGGAGTGTTGTTGTAAGCCTTTGGGAAGTGGCCTCGGATGCGGCAGTGGATTATATGAAATCATTTTACGGCCAGATAAAGGCTGGCAAG
>JBAXON010000200.1:0-6353 GCA_037133255.1 Deltaproteobacteria bacterium | reverse complement strand
TCCTCGTGTTGAGTTATACAATAAACATCTTTTCTTTGCGCGCACAACTCAATAAATTCATTCCGCGTTAAAAAATATCTCTTTTTTTCAGCCACTGGAAGTTTTTCTGTACCTTCCCGCATCTCGCCAAAATCCTCCACGACAGGTGTTCTAATCTTGTTATAAAAGTCAATCCCATAAAAATTCACCCGGTATTGATACAAATCCTGATCTTTCGGCAGATACTGTGAGATTGCGTCTTTGGCGACAAGTGCACTGCGATATGGCGACAGAAAATCTTTCACCGGTAAAAGACCGGAAGCTAACAAGATGACGCATAGAGCGTAGATGCTTATAAACCAACTGCGACGAAATCTGCGTTCAATCATCTCCGGCGCAAAGGGCATAAGAAGAGCCGCCAGAAGCGGCAGTATAATATATAACCACCAGTTACCGGAAGTCATCACGACCAGACCTTTTGTCGGATCGGAATATTTATTCAATATTGGCGGAAGGAGAAGTGCAATAATTATTATTGAAGACAGCAAAATAACGGCGATAGAGTAAAGCATTTTTTTCTTCCCTGAAATATCTATCGCCTTTTCTTCATATTGACGAAAAATATTTCCTGCGAATAATGCTAAGGGCAAAAACACCGGAGCTATATATGTAGCAAGTTTTGAAGATGACAAAGTATAAAACAGGAAAATAAATAATATCCAAACCAGCAGGAGCTTGTTTTCATCTTTGGCAAATAGTGCTTCCCTAATAGATTTCCCCGGCCAGGCCTTGATTAAATAAACTAACCATGGAAGTAGTCCGCCGAGAATAACCGGCAAATAGTAATAAAATGGTTCTGTTTTACCGTGCATCTTTGTTGTAAAGCGCAGCAAATGCTCACGCACAAAGAAAAAATACAGAAAATCTGAATTTGCTTTCTGTGCCAGAATCAACCATGGACAGACAACGATCAGGAATATTAATATTCCAATAGGTGAAAACAGCTTCCACAAATCTCGCCACCTGCCGGTCCAGAGTAACCATAAAACCAAAATAGCAAAAGGAAAGACAACACCAATAACTCCTTTTGTTAAAAAAGCCAGGGCGCAGGAAAAATAAAACAGATAAAAATAATATTTTTGGTTTTGCCTATTTAATGCAAAATAGCCCAGCCAAATTGAAAGACAGATAAAAAATGTCAGAGGGGTGTCTAAAATATTGATCCGCCCCAGCACAAAAGGAAATGCGGAAATAGTCAGAATTGCCGAGGCATAAAGTCCTGTCTTTTCATCCCGAAAATTCCTGCCGATAAAATACGCAAGAAGAATACAACCCCAAGCGCAAAGACCGACAAATAGCCGTGCGGAAAAATCATTTTCACCTAATATTTTAAATGATATCGCCGTGGCCCAATAAACCAGAGGCGGCTTTTCCAGGTAAATTATATGTTTAAGTTGCGGCGTAACATAATTACCGGACTCATTCATGGCGCTGGGGATTAAGCTATAGCGTGCCTCATCGGGTTCCATTTGTGGCAGGACACCTAGTAAAATGATGTAAAGAATCAATGGTATTAAAAACAGGATATATCTTTTTTTCATAAAGCTACTTCATCCCTTTTCATTTTTGAACCAATTCAATTTTCATTCGATCAAATAAATATTTTACGATCATCGTTGATAATATACCGATACACGCTCCGGCGATTACGTCACTCAAATAATGCGATGTTATTAATATCCGGCTAATTCCTATCGAAGCAGCCACAATGAAAGCCGGGATACTTAAGCGCGGAAATAATATACTTACTGCCGCAGCTAAGGAAAACCCCGTGATCGTATGGCCTGATGGAAATGAGGTGAATTCATAACCAACACCGAAATAATTAAAACCATAAAATCCATTTTCTAACATGTTTGGTCTATATCTTCCGGCAAGCCATTTAATGAGGATGCTGATCAGCCCTGATGCAGATATAGAGATAAGAAGATAAAGACTCCTCATTGACCATAATTTATTCTTAGCCAGAAACCAAAAGTAAATAAGCGCTGTTACCAGTATTATGTAATACCACAAGGATTCTCCCCAGATTGTCACAATCTCCGCGATATCAAGAATTGATCGTCCCAATCCCTTACAGTAATGGGCTAGAGGTATATCCCAATAAAAATAGGAGATGACAGAAAATAGTGAGCACAGAAACAGTAGGACAATTGCTATCAACTTTTTGTTCATTATTTTGTGCCTCTGTAATTACGACACCAGGTATATTCAACAGTATCTACTTTTGAGCCATTGAGCAGCAGATCGATCTTTCCGGCTTTTTCAACCCTGTCGCAATTGGCATATTTCTCGATATCCAATTCATGAAAATGAGTGTTGAGAAAAAGAAGATCGTAGCCTTGTGGGGAATGTTTTTCCCATACATCAAATTGATCTTTTCGGTCATCAATCACGAATACTTCATTTTTATAGGGCAAATTATAATACAAAGTCCTGCTGCCCATTGTCCAGTTGCTCACCGCAATTGCCTTGGTCGCGGCAGTTTTATCATTTTTCAAGATTATGTCTGCCTGCTGGGCAATTTGTTCAAAACCATAAATATCGCGAAATGGTGATTTGAAATTTGGATACTTGAAGAATTTTCCGGCAAGTTCAGTATAGGCAAACAACATTAAGACTAAGCTTATTCCTATCGAAAAATAAAGATAGTTTCTCTTCCAATTTTCTGCCGCCAGATAAAGATTGTAGCTGCCGATCGGGATAAACAGCGCATAGAAAATACCGGGCCAGTGTGGAAGGGTCCTTTCCGACAGCGAAGTAATCAGGAAAAAAATAATTATTGTTCCACCGAATAAAACAGACAGGCGCAAATAGTCGTTTGAAGAACGCAATGTTTTGAAAAAACCATAAAAGGCAATGATAAATAAAAAAGGGCTGTAAGCGCCAAACTGCGCCGCCAGGGATTCAATAAAACTTTTAAAGCTTGTGGCTAAAGATCCAAAGATATGAGAACCCTGATAGCGGAAGCTGATAAAGTCGTGATTGATATTCCAGTAAATTACCGGTGTGATCATTATCAAAGCGATAGTGGCAGCCAAAAGCATATAGGGGGAAAAAATTATATCGTATCTTCTTTTCATCAGAAAAAATACGATCAGCGGTGGTACCAGTAAAATTGATGTGTACTTAGCCAATCCCATTAAACCGAGTAATATTCCCAGTAAAACAAAATCAAGCGGCTTTTTTTCGCGGGCTATTTTTTCAGCAATAAAAATAAGGAGGAAAACAAATAACAGCAAAAGAGAATCGGGCAAAAGCATCAGACCCATAACATTAAGGATGAAGGAACAGTTCAACGCCAAAACTGCCACAAGCGACATCTTTATTGATTGCGTTACTTTCAACACAAACAAATACGCGCAGTAAGAGGTGGCTGCAAAAAGTACAACAGCAGGCAGGCGGGCTAAGAATTCGCTTGTACCCAGGAGATAATAAAATGGTGCGTGTACCCAGCCGACCAGTGGTGGATGGTCAACATAGCTTAAGTCTATAAATTTTGCGTATAATACATAATGAGCTTCATCAACACCCAGACCGAAAAAAGGCGTCACCGCCAGACGAATCAGCGTAAAAAAACTAATCAATAAAAATATTTTTTTATTATCCTTGAGCATTAATCTTCTCCAGATTTGGAAGAATGGCAGTAAATACCTGATCAGGTTTAATCACCTGAAGACAGACATTATCCGTGCACGCTGTCTTGCGATGATTGGAGGCGCTGACACAAGGAGAACAGGCTAAGCCTGCATAAATCGGTGTAGTATTTCCCAATGAGCCATAAAGTGCCGGTGTTTCCGGGCCAAAGATAACAAATGTGGGCATATCGGTTATCGCGGCAAAATGCGCAGGTCCCGAATCGTTGGTAACCATGAACTCAGAGGCGCTGTAAAGCAACGGAAGCTGAGCGAAGGTCACCTTTCCCGCAAAATTTATGCATCTGTTATTTTGCACATTATCCTTGAGCAACTGCGCCTCTTCTCTTTCACGCGGATCACCCGTGATCAAGACTATTGCGCAAGAGCTCTTATCCAAAATCATTTTAATTAATTGCGTATAATTTTGCTGCGGCCAACGCCTTTGGATAAGAAGCTCGCTTGCGTTGGGATTGATTAAAATAATTTTATTTATCTTTTGATTAAATTCACTTGCACAACCTAGCACGATATCAAAAATAGTTTTTTTTTGTTCACTTGAAATATTGACTTTAGCTAAAGAGATTTCTTCGTTTCCGATAAGCGACTTCGAGTAGGGAATTTCTTCTTTGGACGCCATCAAAGCATTAATCAGGGCAACAAAATTTTTTGCTATATGGATATGAGGATTATAGGCGACTTTGTGCGATAAAAAATTCCCGCGATAAAGACCTTCATTGTAATAAGCATGAAAACCTATTTTGTATGGCGCACCGCTAAATCCGACAAGAAGAGCTGTGAAGCGCGAAAACAGTTCCAGATCAATTACAGCGTCAATTTTAATTTTTCTTGTCCAGAAAAAGAACCGGAGTGTGTCAAGAACAAAAGCAAACATGTTGTGCTCACGAATTGTATAAATATTTTCTGCAGGAACAGTTCCCAATAAATCAAGGCTTGGTTTGTTTTTCCGAAAAATGGCAAAATAAAGATCGGCGCTTGTTTCCTTCTGAAGCTTTCTCATCGCCGGATCAACCAAAATGGCGCTGCCCATTTCAGATAATTCGATAAAAAGAACTTTTTTCGGGAGCTTCATATCGTTCTTGATCAGCGCTTTCAACAATCGCTGAACTATTGAGCCAAGAAAACAAAGAGGAACGCCAATATAATAGTCAATCTGGCGCATTGTATCAACTTTCATTACTAATATACGTATCCTTTCTATAATAAGCGGGTCAGGAAAATCAGAAAAGGAATATAGGCAAAATAATGACTACTGTCAATAAAACATTGCAAAAAATCTATTTCCTTTTCTTTATATATTCATTTATTGATACTTCATGTTTTGCTTGTTAAATTTTACTAATACATGTTAGTTAATAATAAAAAGAAATAGTTTATACCATGCAAAAAATCATCAGCCGATATATATTTAAAGAAATCGCGTTCCCTTTTATCATCATCTTATTTGTCTTAACATTTGTCCTGCTTATGGGGAAAATTCTCCAGATCATGGACTTAATGGTGAATAAAGGTATCGGCATTTTTACCGTTGCCAAGCTTATTATTTTTCTTTTACCGGCTTTTATGTCGTTCACCATTCCCATTGCACTTCTTATAGCTATTCTTATTGCCATGGGCAGGCTTTCCGCTGACAATGAAATAACCGTCCTCAAAGCTTCCGGCGTCAGTCTGACGCAAATTTATTTGCCCGTGGCTATCGCTTCATTAATAGCATTTATAATAACTATCATCGTCGGTCATTTTCTCGTGCCGCAAAGCAATTTTGCCACCAAGCGTTTGCTTTTCACCATAGCACAGCAAAATGCCAGCATTGGCATTAAAGAAAAAGTATTCAACGCTGATTTCAAAGGCATCCTTCTTTACACAGAGAAAATACATCCCAAGGGCGATTTTATGGAAAACGTTATGATTTCCGACAGCCGCATACAGGGAGAACAAAACACCATATTAGCGAAAAAAGCGTATCTTGTTGCCGACGCGGATTCAATGACCGTGATGCTGCGTCTGGAAAGCGGCTCTGTTCACAGCGTTAGTTCTGATTTGAAAAAGTACCGTAAAATTGATTTTAAAACATACGATATTAATCTTGATCTTACATCCTCTATCTCCGGTACAAATGAAGATTCCAAAAGCAGTGTTGAAATGACTATGGGCGAATTGCTGGCAAAAATGAAAAAACCAGGACTGGAAAAGGCGGAAATTCGGGAATTGGCCATCGAAGTACATAAGAAGTTTTCTATTCCTCTGTCTTGTATTTTCTTCGGTCTTTTGGCTTTGCCCTTAGGTATTAAAAGTCATCGCGCTGTAAAATCTCGTGGCGTTGCTGTTGCTATAGTTGTTGTATCTATTTATTACTTATTGCGCATTGGCGGTGAAGCTTTTGTGGAAACAGGCTACCTTTCTCCTGTAATCGGTGTCTGGACTCCGAATATTATTTTTGGATTTCTTGGGTTATACCTGTTTTATATGGCCGACAGAGAAATCTCTGCGCTGCATCTGCTGAAGGTTTTCTTCTGGCGTAAATTACAAAAAAATTGAGGTTCTGTATTGAAACTGCTGGATAAATATATTTTAAAAGAGTTTTTGAGATTTTTTATCGTTATCTGCATAACGTTTATAGCTCTTTATCTGATCATCGATTTTTTCGGCAAAGTCAGG
>JBAXON010000199.1:0-6354 GCA_037133255.1 Deltaproteobacteria bacterium | reverse complement strand
GATGATGTTAAAATATTTTATTCGGTCAGTAAAGATGCCTACGTCTATATTTTTTCCGTTGCCGCGGATGGTTCCGTAACGCTACTTCTGCCCAACGCGAACATGCCCGACAATTTTACCCGGGCGGGAAAGTCTCATCAATTTCCGCAGGCGAACAGCCCTATTCAACTCAAAGCGATGTTTCTACCTAATTCCAAAGAAGCTTCGGCTGAAGAAAGAATCAAGCTTGTTGCCACACGCAATAAAGAAGATTTGCTTCCCCTTGGTTTTAAAGAAGGAATTTTTCAAGTCTATGACGAAAAGTCAACGGGAATGATCAGCGATCTTGTACGGAGATTAAATCAGATCGAACTGACGGACTGGGCTGAAGCTACCGCCGTGTACCATTTAAAGAGATAAAAATATTACTCAAAGCTGAACTATTCAAATAGAGGAGGGTTTATGTTTGACTATCGAAAAATATTAATGAGACCAAAATTTCAGAAATCGAAGATGACCTTTAGGTTACGAAGTGCACTGAAATTTGATGGTCGAATTATCCCCGAAGCGAAGTACCCTGAAGGGCATCTTCGACCGAGCGGGATAAATTGGGGTCTAATAGTGTGTTTTGCACTTTTTCTTTCTGCCTGCTCGGCAACGCCTGTTCTTACTGTAAAGGACGCTAATATGTCCCGGGAGATTAAACAAAAAGCTCCCGTTGTGAGTAAAGTTGAGATGTCTACGGATGGCCGATATGTTTTATCGGGTAGCTTTGATTCTTTTATCCTTTGGGACATTCTGCAAGGGAAAAAAATTCAAACTTTCACTCATCAAAAGGGATATATGGGTGATGCAACCACGGTCGCTTTTTCGCCTAGTGGAAAATATTTTGCTTCCGGTGGCCAAGGAGTAAAGCTTTGGGATTTAGCCACGAGACGAGAAATGAGGACAATCGGCAACGGTAGAACTACTTCCCTAGTCTTTTCTTCTGATGAAAAGTATATACTTGCGGAAGAGTACTTAAATCGTATGGTACTATGGAATATCGAATATGGCCAAGTGATGAAAGAATTTAAGAAAGGAGGGCTATCGTCTATAGGTATCTCTCCAGATGGAAAATACGCCCTATCGGGTCATCGGTTTGGCAAGATTATTTTATGGGATGTTATAACAGGTGATGAGATAACAAGCGCCAAGGCTGTTGGTGGTTTAATGATGGCTGAAGTATTCTCTGTGGCCTTTTCGTCTGATGGGAAATACGCTCTTTCCGGAGGGTATGACAATATTTTAAAACTTTGGGATATTCCGTCACTCACTGAAGTGAAAACATTCAAAGGTCATACGGGTTTTGGCGGGATTATGTCTGTAAATTTTTCGACGGATGGTAAATATGCCTTGTCCGCGGGTACTGATGGTCAGGTGAAAATCTGGGATTTAACATCAGGAATAGAAAGGAAAACTTTTGCCGGGCATTCCGGTATGTACGGCATTTCGGCTAAATTTTCTCCTGATGGCAAGCAGGTGATATCCGCAGGAGACGCCTCTACAAAAATATGGGATGTATCTACAGGCGAAGAAGTTGCCTCCATGATTGCTTTTGAAGACGGCGAATGGATTATTACCACAGCAAATGGTTATTACAACTCCTCTCCTAAAGGCGATCAGTATCTTAGCGTTAAAGTCAAAGGTAAAGAGTATAGCACAGAGCAGTTGCGGGAAAGCTTCTACCGTCCTGACCTTGTTAATCTTGCCCTTTCCGGCGGCTCTTTGAAATCACTCAAAAACGTGGCGGATGTCAAACCGCCTCCGGTTGTAGCAATAGTTGATACGCCTAAAAGTATTGATAAGAGCGATGCCTCTATAACCTTGAAAATTACAGATGCCGGCGGTGGAATTGGCGATATAAGACTATATCTCAATGGCTCTGCCGTTATGCTGGATAGCACCAGAGGTGTGAAAGTTGTTTCTGCCAATCAAAGCGAAATCCAAAAAACATATCAGCTAAAACTCTCCAGTGGTTTAAACACAATCCGGGCTATCGCCTTCAATGCCGATAATACCATGCAGAGCACAGACGCTGTTTATGAAATCACCGCATCATTTAAATCCATCGGCAAACCTTCTCTTTATGCTCTGGTCATTGGCATCAACGAGTATAAGAATCCCAAGCTTCAGCTTAACTACGCCGTCGCCGATGCAACTCTCTTTGCCAATACACTAAAGAAGGGAGCTTCAGCTCTTTTTGATAAAGTAGAAGTAAAAACTCTTTCTTCCAAAGAAGAAACAACAAGAGAAAACATCTTAAAAGAACTTAAAGCCATGCAGTCCTTAAATCCTGATGATTTGTTTGTCTTATATGTGGCCAGCCATGGCACAGTTGATGATGGAGAATATTTTCTCATCACCTCCAATGTAGGATCAACAAGAACAGAAAAACTAAAAACTGATGCTATTGGTCAGTCAGTATTCAAAGAACTTGTCGGTAATATCCCGGCCACCAAAAAGCTGATTATCATTGATACCTGCAACGCGGGCGCTTTAGGTGAGGCCATCCAGGTGGCAATGCTAACACGCGGCATGAGCGAGGATACAGCAATGAAGATCCTGAGCCGGGCAGTAGGTTCCACTATCCTTTCGGCTTCCACTTCTATGCAGGAAGCGCTAGAAGGCTATCAAGGTCATGGATTATTCACTTATGTTCTAACAGAAGGATTGAAAGGAAAAGCCGACAAGGGCAATACCGGTTATGTAAGAACAACAGAGCTTGCTGATTATGTGGACAATGAAGTGCCGTCGCTTGCCGAAAAGATATTCAAGAAAGCCCAGTATCCCACAATATCAATCAGCGGCCAGGCGTTTCCGATTGGGAAGGTGAAGTAGGATTTCTATTTAAAAAAGGGGGAATAATTTATGAAAAGGACGTCTTTTAAAGTGGAAGTTCCAAAGTTATTGATAAGGACAATATGGGTTTCACTTATTTGGATGGCAGCGCTTTTTATCGGTTGTGTGGCAACCCCTTTAAAAATTGATCTTGCCAAGGACACAAACATAAAGTTCATCAAGACGTATCAGGAAGTTACTGCCGGGAAATGGCAAAAGACGGAGATCATAGTGCAAAAGGGTGAAGCGATTGTCATTGTTCCCCTGTATCCCAAGGGATTTATCCAATCTGTTCAGGGCAAGGTCGGCGATACAGGAAAACCATTTGAAGGCCTGGATGTTGATCTTGGCGATATATATACAGCGCCAACCGATGGGGTTTTGCACTTCGGTATGGATAAAAGCGCCGATTCCGTAGATACCGGCATCTTTGTATTTAAGACAAACGATCCGGATAAAATTCTCTCTGATCTCACCTATATTCAAAAGAACAACAAAGACGCAAGGATGATCAACGTAGCTTTGGGGCTGCTGCTCAAGAAGAGCGCGGACCGCCTGCTTGCCCAGAACAAGCAGGCCGAAGCCCTGCCGTTATTTGAACAGTCCATCGGTTATCTGGTACAGTCCGACGAGAAGCTTTATTCCCGAACCATCTATCAACTCTACCGGGAGAAGGCGGTTATCTATAAAAACAATCAGGATTCGGCAAATTACACTGACAGCGTTACTAAGTCATTTGAAGCACTGATCAGGGCATCGGAGTATTACAGCGAACTTAGCCTGCGGCGCTACGAGTTCATGAAGCAGTTGACATCGGAAGAGAAGTTTATACTGGTGACTCAATCGGCGTTTTTTGCACAAAGTCAAATATTTGATCTGGCGGTGGAAACAACGCGCAAAAGTAAACAAGACTGGAAAAGCGGTATATGGGGAGATATTCCTGATATGGATAATTTGGCATTTGCCTATATATTTATATGCAGGCATTATACATCAACAGGCAATCTTCAATTGAGCCTTGTCTATGGAGAGAAGGGCGTTGAGGAGGCAAAAAAGACCGGCAGTAAAGATCTGCTTGGTTTTGCATATAGAGAATTAGGGGCTCGCCATGCAAGTTTTGGGTTTAATCAAGAGGCTGAAGAGAATTATAAATTAGCTTTGGATTATATGTCAAAAAATATCGATAATTATATTGTGCCGCTGGCTTCCATGGCTATTCTTGAAGCTAATCAGGGGAAATTTGATGCAGCAGAAGAGCGGTTGAAGGCAGCAGTTGTTCCAATCTGGATTCAATCTAGAATGATGTATGAATTTGCGGTTGCCCGTGTCTATTCAAAGAAACAGGATCATGATAGCGTCATAAAGATGGGAAGGAAATGGCTCTCGACTAGTTTGGTTAGAGATCAAGCAATAAAAGTGGCAAATGCCTATAAAGAAGCTAATTCTATTGATTTTATGTGCATGCTCGATAGTTATGTTGCTAAAGGCAATGCTGATGAGACAGATGATATGTTCAATTTTGCGCGTGAAGTTCTGGAAAACCAAGGCAATCCCCCAAACCTGAAACTTCAGTACTCCCTCGCCCTATCCAAGTTCAACAAACGCTTCGGCAAAGACGAAATAGCCCCTCTACAGGAGGCCATTGCCTTCCTGGAAGTAATTCGACCGACCGCTGCCAGCGGTAAAGATTATGAGTATTGGGAAAATATGCTGAAGGTCTATGACCTGACTGTGGCATCACAATACAACAAGGGGAAATATCTTGACGCCTTGAACACCGTGGAAAAAGCACGTTCCCGCAGATTCCTGGATGATCTGGGCAATAAGAAGCTGGGCGCCAAAGGAGGAGCATTTTTAATGACCCAGCGGGCAAATGAAACCCTTGACGCCTTGGCCATGCTGGAGACGGACATGATGGAGGCTGCCCAGAAGGCAGGGATCAAGGTAAGGGCAGTCCATGCCAAAGACTCCAGACTGAGCAAGAAAATGGATAATTACAAGGCCACACTCAAGCAGGCATCAGGTGCTGATCAGCAGTTTGGCGTTGTCACCAATATCGTTCCTGTATCGGCAGAAAAGCTACAGAAACACATTCCTGCCGATACAACTGTCGTTGAATACTACCAGTCGGAAGACACTCTCTATGCCTGGGTGATCGACAACAAAAATATAACCGCAATAAAGCAAAAGCTATCCAAGGATAAGCTCCGCAAGCTAATTGAGCAATACCGTAAATCCCTTTACCTGGACACAACAAAGCGCGGTATTGCCATTGTGGAAAAAGAGACTGACGATTTTGCTTCGCTCCAGAGTGAGGCGTATAAACTTTTAATTATGCCCGTGGAGAGGTTGATCAAAACGAAAAAGATCTGCATTGTGCCCTATGATATTCTCAATTATCTGCCCTTCCAGTCTTTGCAGGACGGAAGGCAATATCTTATCGAGAAGTATGCAGTCAGCTATCTGCCCAGCCTTTCTGTTCTGGAATATCTGAAAAAAGCACAGAAAAAGGATCATTACAAGATACTGGCTATTGGTAACCCTGATTTAAATGATCCCAAAATGGACTTACCTGCTGCCGAGAAGGAAGTGGATATGATCAGGGATATATTCCCGAATACGGCGGTATTTAAGAGAGGCAAAGCGACAGCGGCTCTGGTCAAAAGGATCGCCCCTACCTATGACATCATTCATTTTGCTGCTCACGGGGTGTATAATCCGGCTGATCCGCTTGCCTCGAGTCTTTATCTTGCCGCAGGCGAGGGAGAAGACGGCCAGTTGCAAGTTAGTGAAATATTTGACATGACCATCAATGCCGATATGGTGGTAACGAGCGCCTGCCAGACAGCTATGGGGAAGATCGGCCGGGGCGATGAAGTACTGGGCTTAACCAGAG
Source organism: Deltaproteobacteria bacterium (assembly GCA_037133255.1). GTDB lineage: Bacteria > Desulfobacterota > Syntrophia > Syntrophales > Smithellaceae > FEN-1160. Next base: position 599 of record JBAXON010000199.1, on the reverse strand, counting down.
CGTTTATGTACGCCGGCGCAAATTCCGTCTTAGGCAGTCTGTGGAGCATCAGTGACGAAGCAACAGCGGTATTAATGAAGGAGTTCTACACCAATATCAGAATTATGGGAAAACCTGAAGCACTCAGACAGGCGCAATTAAAGATGATTCAATCCAATAAGTACAGACACCCCTTCTACTGGGCGGCATTCAATATTACAGGGGCGTTGTAGGCAATATAAGAGGCGTATTCTATACGCAGATATTATAAACACAGTACAATCCGTAATCTTCACTCCAATTCCAAATAGAAAACCATTGACTTGTAAATGGAGACAGGGATTCCGTTGATTCAGTAATTGTTTTTTAAGTATAGCTTCCGCCTATCAAGCATTCGGTTATTTTGATGAAAACCAATCATTTCAAATGGTAATGCCCAATTGCCTTTTATTGCTGGTTGAAGTATAAGAAACACCGATTTTAAAAATAGGGGGTATTTCTATGAAAGCTATTTCTATAAGAATCTTCCTTATCCTGTTTCTACTTATTTTAATCAATCCATATTCACTTCCGGCTGCCACAGAGCAACGCATAGCACTTGTTATCGGCAACGGCGCTTA
>JBAXON010000198.1:0-6385 GCA_037133255.1 Deltaproteobacteria bacterium | reverse complement strand
CCGAATGCGACCCAGGGTAGTATTTCCAAGGGGAAGATAACCTTTTTGACGAAATTGACATTGGAAAGAATGAGTCCCGGCGCGCGATTGATGCTCTCAGCAAATAACCCATGAATAATCATACCGATAAAAAGCATAATAGCGAAATCAATTTTACTTTCCTGTGGGGCAATCCCCCAGCGTGCCTTGAATGCTACTGAAAAAACAAAGGTGTAGATAGCCAGCATGAGCAGGGGGTTGAAAAATGACCAAGAAATACCCATGACCGAACCGCGATAGCGACCAACAACTTCACGTTTAGCTAAGCTGAAGATAAGGCTTCTATTACGCCAGAAACTGGCAATCATTTCTGTGGGTGATATAGAAAATTGCTGCATAGATTGACATTCCTAAGATTCAGCTCCGCCCCTTGAATTACACAACAGCAGTGTAACTCTTGGTGCACGAAAAGTAATTTTACTGCGTTATCCGTTGCAGGGAATCGTTATGTATTCCCCTGCCGCTCCCAAACCAGAAAGTATGGACGATTTTCCATGGCAGGCATAAAGGCCTTGAATTCCTGTCTGGTTAAAACAATGGAGCGGATCTTGCGCTTGATATAGCCTTCAGTTTTCCTGCTCAGGTCATTTAGGTGATACTGGTCTATGTTTCCCACCAACACCAGGTCTATGATTCCGGTATCCTTACCCTCTGCATAATCGTCTATGAGATAGGCTTTTTCCAGGTCTCCCAGTCTGGTGAGAATGCTTTCGATGACTTGGTCCAGCCCCATGACCTTGCTGACCATGGATCTCAGTTCCGGAAAAAGAGGATGATCTTTGTTTGCTGTGTAATAGACATTTCGTCCTTCTTTTTCCGACGTGAGGAGTTTCGTTTTGGTGAGCTGGTTTAGTTCTTCACGGACAGCATTGGATGAGACTTGAAGATCTTTGGAAAGTTCCCTGAGATAGGCCTTTGTTCCAGGGTTGAAGAAAAAGCGCATGAGCAGGCTGATTCTGGTTTTTGAGGATATGAGTCCCGCAAAAAAGTCGTTCATCTATGCTCCATTACGAGTAGTTATCCTACTCATAACACAAGTGAGATGGTTGTCAAGAATTTTTTTTATGGTTTGATTGATGAGAAAAGTTGGATGCTTATCCGATTGAGTCGTATCAATCTTTATTTTCGCTTCTGCTATAACTAAGTTGAGCGACTTGTTCTGATACGAGTCCCACCATGAAGACCACCACAGACACGGTTATGAGCATGGCCGATGTGGGGCCATAGCGTCCTCCCATAAACAATACTTTGAAAAGGCCGTAGCCGAGCCCTGTAAGAAACATGATGGCACTTACGGGAAGGAAGACCCGCATGGGTGAAAAGAGGGTAGCGATCTTGAGGATGATTAAAAAGAAGCGGGAACCGTCTGAGATCAATCTGATCTTGCTCTTGCCAATGCGGCGGTTTGTTTTAATGGGCACATACGCAAGGCTGTATCCTGAGCGGATCACGGCCATGGTGATGGTTGTCGGATAGGAAAATGTATTAGGCAACAGCGAAACAAACTGGCGGGCGACATCCGCTTTGATTGCCCGGAAGCCCGAGGTGAGGTCATGTATCTTTCTTTTACAAATATAGGAAGCGAAGAGATTGTAGAAACCATTGGCCATGTTGCGGTGAAGATGCGATTCCGAATCGCGCGTACGCGCCCCGACAACCATGTCATACCTGTCCATCTTTTCAAGCAATCGGGGGATGTCTTCAGCATTATGCTGGCCGTCGCCATCCATCATGATGAGAATGGAGCCTTTCGCGTGACGGATGCCCGTTTTGATGGCAGCTCCGTTGCCGATATTGTAGGGGTGTGAGATCACCCGGGCGCCGGCTTTTTGAGCCTCGGCGGTTGTCCCGTCATTCGATCCGTCATTGATGACGATGATTTCGTGATTTTGCCCGTTTGTGTCCATGACCCGGCGTACTTTTTCAACAACGCCACCAATTACTTTTTCTTCGCAGTACGCAGGAATAATTACACTGATCTCGAGCATGGTACATATTATGGCAAAATATGAATTAAAGTCAATAATTTTAAATTGAACCAAACGAACATCATCAGTCGAGGATTACTTATTCTCTTGCAATCATAAATAGTTGTGGTAAATATTACTCAATGGAAATCCGATGAGGCCTATGAAAGTTGACGATGAATAAGAAGTATTTTTTGCTGTTAAAAAAGCCGCGCATTTTTGTGCTTATCTTTTTTCTTGCGTACCTTGCCGTTGGAGTTTCTGCTTACAAGGACTATGGAATTTCCTGGGATGAGCCGGTACATCGCGAGATTGCCGCTGTTAACGCAAAATACCTGTCGTCTATATTCATACCAAATTTTCACCCTACGGAGTTTGTCGCATTGCCGCCTCTTGCGGAATATTCAGCAAAACAATATGGTGTTGTTTTTGACTTGCCCATGTATATCGCCGATCTCATGCTGGGTTATAACGGCTCAATGCCGGAGGCGTATTATTTGCGGCATCTGTGCAATTTTCTCCTGTTTTATGTCAGTGTGTTTTTTTTCTATTTGATTGTCAGAAACCGGTTCGAAAGCCGGGCATTGGGTTTGATCGGGTGCTTTTTTCTGATCCTGAGCCCCCGCATTTTTGCCGAATCATTCTACGGCAAAGATAGTGTCTTTCTTTCGCTCTTCATTATCTCTATATATTTCTTTATTCGTTATCTCAACAAAAAAACACTTGCCAATTCTTTGCTGTTTGCTTTAGCCACTGCTCTTGTGGTTGATCAAAGGATCACAGGTATATTTATTCCCGTTCTTGCTGTTTTTGTATCTGGTATCGATGAAATAAAGGCTGGCAAAATATTCAATAATTTGCACAAAAGACTTTTCCCTTTGTTTATATATCTTATTTCTTTTTCTTTTCTTATGGTACTTTTTTTACCTTATCTCTGGGAAAATCCGGTGCGTAATTTCATGGATACATTTACAAAGATGAACAGATTTCCAATCACTTACAGCGTCCTGTATATGGGGACGTTTATCAAATCAACGGAAGTCCCCTGGCATTATATTCCCGTATGGATTCTGATAACGACGCCGCTTATCTACACTTTTTTCTTCCTGAGCGGTTCTTTCCTGGCGATGCAGGAGATGATCAAGAACGGGATATGGTTTTATTCCAATGACAGGGAACGTCAGGACTTTCTGTTTCTTCTTCTTTTCTTTGCGCCGCTTATTGCGGTGATTGTTCTGAATTCCGCGCTCTACGATGGATGGAGGCATTTGTATTTCATCTATGCGCCATTTCTGCTTATTGCCATGACAGGAGTCGCCAAGCTGATTGATATAATAAAAGAAGCCCGCTCAGGCGGTGAGCGGCGCGCGGGTTTATTCATAGCCGCCATCACTATCCTTTGCCTTTTTTCTACATCCTATCAGATGATACGTTATCATCCTTTCCAGAATGTTTATTTCAACAACTTAGCCGGAAATAATGCAGGAGAGAGTTTTGAGCTTGATTACTGGGGATTGTCTTTTCGCCGAGGATTGGAATATATCGTCAAAAACGACAAAAGGCCTGCCATAGGATTATCAGCGAATGTGATTGCGCCTATGATCAACAATGCTATTTTTCTTGATAAGGGAGATCTCAAAAGATTTAGACATGCCAATATTCAACAGGCAGACTACTTTCTGACAAATTACCGTTGGCATCCGGAACCATATCAATTTCCCAATGAAGTTTACTCAATTTCCGTAGATAAACAAAAAATATTGTCCGTATTCAAGCTGCGCTGAAAGTTTCAGTTTTTAACTGATGGGGGGGGAAATGAAAGATTACTTGAAGTTAAGTTGTGAACAATGACGAATGATGATTGAGAAACAGTCTCTTCGGAAAGGAATAGAAATGAAACTTAGTGTTGTAATTCCCTGTTATAATGAAGCCGGTACTATCGAAAAAATTATCGATGCCGTTTTGAGTGCCCCCTTTCAGAACAAAGAAATTATTATTGTTGATGATTTCTCAACGGATGGCACAAGAGAAATCTTGAAAGAAAAGCTTGCAGCGAAAGTCAGCCGGATTATCTATCAGAGCGTAAATCAGGGGAAGGGTGCGGCTTTGAGGCAGGGCATCCAGTCGGCCACAGGAGATATTGTCATTATTCAGGATGCCGATCTGGAATACGATCCTGCCGAATATCCCAAAATACTTCAGCCGATAATTGATAATAAAGCCGATGTCGTTTTCGGTTCGAGGTTTATGGGAGCAGAGGCGCATCGTGTTGTGTACTTCTGGCACAGAGTGGGCAATGGTTTGATAACTTTAATTTCCAACATGTGTACAAATCTCAATTTGACTGATGTGGAGACTTGTTATAAAGCGTTTAGGCGGGAAATTATCCAGGCGATAAAAATTGAAGAAAACAGATTCGGATTTGAACCGGAAATCACGGCAAAAATTGCCAAGACCAAATGTCGTATCTATGAAGTTGGCATTTCCTATTATGGCCGAACTTACGAAGAGGGCAAGAAAATAAATTGGAAAGATGGTTTCCGCGCGCTTTACTGCATCATCAAATATAACATGCTGCGATAAAAAATAAGGATTGTATGATGAAAATAGGGAAAATCAGAAAAGACCGATGGAGGAATAACCGTGGTTTCACCATGATCGAGATCATTGCCGTACTGGTCATTCTCCTCATTTTAGCGGCCTTTGCCGTCAGCCGCGGCATGTCCACAAAGAATGATCTGATCCCTCAGGCGGACATTGTAAAATCTCATCTTCGTTTTGCTCAGTTGAAGGCTCTACAGGATGATCTCAATGCATGGAGTATTACTTTTACATCCACTTCCTATACTCTGGTATGCACTGGTGCAAATTGCCCTTCTACTGCAATACATCTACCATCTGAAAGTTCCAGCACACATACGTTTCCTTCCGGTGCCGGCATAACAATAACCAGCACATCCTCACCGCTCAATTTTGATTCCTGGGGCAGCCCGGGAACCTCAGCAGCGAGTGTTACCTTAAGCCAGAGCGGTTCCACGTCGATAGTCATTAACGTTGCAGCCAATACAGGATATATTACGCCATGAAGACGAGAAAAAATAATTTTTTAGCCGGGTTTACCCTGATAGAAGTGATTATTACCCTTGTTCTGATCGCGATTGTCGCAGCCATGATGGCCGCCTATTTCGGGACATCGATTACCCAGAGTTCCGTCCCAATTTTCAGGCTGAAGGCTGCGGGGAACCTAAACCAGATCATGGAAAAAATAACTGCCAACTATAATAATGATCCCGCGACCTGGAGTCCGGGTAAGCCGTATGTCTTAAATCAAATAGTTCTTCCCACGGCGTGGAAAAAAAAGTGGTACCAGTATATTTGTACAACCGCCGGGACAAGCGGATCAACTGAACCGACATGGCGCACAGATAGCACAGCATTTACCGATGGCGGGGCTACATGGACATACAGCGGCGAAACACCGCCCAAGAATTGGCTTACGAGCACTGCATATATTGTAAATGCAGTTGTTTATCCAACTAACGGGTATGCGTATATTTGTACTGTCGCCGCGGCACTCCCTGCCACGACGGAACCTACATGGTCAACAGCGTTAACAGTAGGCGCTTTGGTTTCAGCAGACGGGTTTACTTGGAAATGTAGAGGCCCTCAACCGTTGTTGGCCTTACAAACCAAAATTGCAGGGGGAGTAGTGTCAGGACAGGACCATACCCAGACGTTTGGCGTTGATTCCGTAAGCTATAGCCTGATCAAAAATAGCTTCATCCGATTTGTGCTATCAGGAAGTAATTATGTGGAAGATACTGTGACCGGGGCTCTCGCCCCGGGCCATGCTGACTATGGGAAATATCTTAAGGTCACCATCGCTTTACATTCGACTGCGGCACCCCGGACAGATGAGACGCTGACGACCATATTTGTGAGGCGTTAAGGAAATGGTTATTAAAATCTTCAGTAATTTGTCAGAGGAAAAGGCTTTCACTTTAATCGAAGTAATTGTCTCTCTGGTTCTTGTTAGCATCATGGCTGCCATTGCCGGGTTCGGTTTTGTTCAGATTACTCAAGGTTATATTTTTGCGAAACAAAACGCAGAGACAGTTCAGAAAGCCCAGATCGCCATGACTAGAATTGACAAAGAACTTTGTGCGGCAGAGCCGGAAACAAGCACGGCAACAGCCATCACAGTAGCAGGCACACAGACCGTCAGTTACACAAGACGGCCATCCATAGGTGCGAGCACATTCGTAGCAAACACCATTTCGATTGCTGGTGGCTTGGTCCAAATGAGCGGAACCACCATTGGAACCCTTATTAATAATGTTGTAATGGATACTTCCTTGTCCAAGTTTACCTATTTTGAT
>JBAXON010000197.1:0-6399 GCA_037133255.1 Deltaproteobacteria bacterium | reverse complement strand
GTTTTCGGCATAATCAACTCCTGGAATAATTATATATTATAATCTTCAAATGTCAACTATTATCATTCAATAGTATTCAGCACGCATTTTAGAATAATAAAATAAAACCACAAAAAAATGCCCAGAAAATCCGGGTAGTCCGGGCGCAGTTCCATCGCACCAGGATTACCAGCACCAATCAGGAAGCGTTTTAATATGATAATGACCGAAGCGACAGAGGACAAAATAGGTGTTCTTGAGGACGGCTTTCCACAAAATAAAAATCAATAGATGCCGCCGGAAAGATTACCTGTTTTGTGCAGACCAAATAAAAGATAGCGCAGGGCATGATGATATTAAAGCGTAAAAAAAGAACTCTCTGATAATTGATTTCATAGGGTGTGCCAGTCACGCCCCACCGGCTGGCGCAACTTATGAGAACCGCCGAATGACGATCTGGAAAATTTTAATAAGACCTTTTTAGTGAGCCAAAAGGAAATCTTGACATAAATTGCGCTCATGCTAAATACTACGGGCGATAAGGATGGTGAAAAATATGAACGTAAAATTTAATGACAAATCCATGAAGCATTTTAGAAAATGGTCTGAAGGGAAAAATCCATTTCTAGCAGTATCGGCTCTGAACATCGCCGGCTTTTCTAAAGAATGTTTTGTTTTATTTGAATCAGTTAACAAAGGAAAAAGAATAGAAGGTGATATTCCCCTGCCCAGACTTAAAAACTGGTTGAAAATGTATCATAACCATAAAAGGATTGGTAGAGTTTTACTCAATGCTTTGGGTGAAATTAATGATGATTCAGCTAAAGAAGTGGATTTTCTTAAACTCCTGAGTGAGGGGTCAAGGCAAATCAAGAAAATGACCAGTGAACGATTCAATAAAGAATGGGGAAAAATACCTCTGCATGACAGGAAAAAAATAATTGAAGAAATTTATCGGAAAAGAGATGAATATATAGAATATTGTATTAATGATTTTGCAAGTGACACAAATGAAGACGAAAGAAAAGAATTTTTAAAAAACCTGATAAAGCCAGAGTTTATTTTTTTTATTCGAGTGTTTGCTACCTGTTTCATTCTTCATGGCATGTATCCACTTGAACTTTTGAGGCAAGCACAAAACGGTAATAATGATGCTCTTAAAAAACTTATCCGGCTGGATAAATCCATTATTTTTGAACCAAATATCAGCGAAATCATCCATCAGGCTCAGGCACTTAAAAAGCAGGGAAGAATGTCCGATATAAAAATGGCATTTAGAAACTCGCCAAAAGTTAAAATTAAAATGAAATCTATAAAATGTCATCTTGGCGGTCTTATCTCTTACTTATCCGAAGCCATGAAACAAAAAATCTCTGCGGCTGATATAAGGGGCTTATATGATGCAATTGCTCTTGATATGCACGGTGATGTTGATCAGGATTTTGGTGACATGACCGAAGAGACATTTAGCAAAAATATTCAGAACGCTCGTAAGATGTGGCAAATCATTTTACCGGAATAAAAATAATTAAATTTTCTTCCGGTTGTCCTTTTCCTTTCCATGTTAATTTTTCGCCAAAATGGAAAGGAGATCATCAAATGAAAAAACTTAATAAGCATAACGACGGCAAGAGTGTTGGTGGCTGTTTATCAACACAAGAGACACCGCCTTATCCGTCTGCCGCCGGACTACTGACGCCGGCGGACGGAAAGGCGGTTAATTATGTTCCTGAAGACAGTTACCATTCTCAGGGCAGTGATAGAAACATGGCGTTATCTGTAACACGCCATGTTTCAGACCCACAGGTTGAAGAATTCCAGTTTCTACTATCTGGTATTGATTCCCTTGATCTAGGTCTATATGTCATATGGGGATCAGACTGGAAACGACGACTGCAATCGCTCGACAAAAAGAAACAACAGGCCAGGAAGCAGGGTGGTCTGCTTATGGATCTGCCTTCGGGCAGAAAATGTATTTTCAGACCAAACGGCAAAGGTGAAAACTACCGCTTTCATCTTCAGTTTGAAGCTTACAATCTTTTTATCGGCATAGCAGCGCGGCCTGGATCATCCCCAAATGTCTATCTATCAATCGATGCCAAGACACTTTGGCTCAATGGCATTGAAACAGCTTTATCCTGGATCACCGAAGACCTGAAAACGATTGGTGGAGGATCAATTCAGTTCGTTCAGGTCAGCCGTCTCGATCTCTGCTCAGATTTCTTGGTTCCCGGCGGCCTCTCTTATGAATTCCTGCTTTCCCACAAGGTCACCCGCAACGACAAAAATCAACTAATCCTGGATAACATTGATGTAGGAACCTATTATGTTGGTGATAAAAAGGCTCCTATCCAGTTGCGTATGTACAACAAAGGCGTGGAAGTCCAACAAAAAGGCGGTGTAAAGCTTTGGTTCCTGGAATTATGGCAACGTGAATCAACGGAAGATATTTGGCGGACAGAATTTCAACTTCGCCGTACTGCCTTGAAGGACTTCGGCATCAACTCCCTTGACGATCTGAAAGAGAAACAAGCCGGAGTGTGGCACTATCTCACCTCGAAATGGTTTTCTCTCCGCCTTCCGGATAATGAAAAAGCAGAGCGGAGAACGATTCATCCTTTCTGGTGTGCTGTCCAGGAATGCTTCCAGCAAAATGCTCCTTCCAGCGAAGTAAAGCGTGTTTTCAAATCAGGGGTAGCCGTTTCGCCGGAATGGCATCTTTCCCATATCGACGGTTGCCTCTCTTCCTTTGCCGCGCACCTGGGAATAACAAACCGTGATGATGCCCTGCATGAACTGCAAAGCCGCTTAACAAGGCGCAACAATGCCGCTGACTTCAAAACCGCCTGCATCAAGAAAGCTATTCAGCGCGGAACACTATCCAAAGGAGGTGAACGGTAATGGACTCCTTCAACGCCTCCTCACTTTCAGCCTACTTTCCCGGACTGGTGGATGTATGCAGCAATGATGACGGGCAGCTGGTCTATGTGATCCTCAAGGATGGAGAACTTATTATTACGCCGGAGCACAACACAGAAACAGAAGGCTTCTCTATTCCGGAAAAAAAACATTTCCAGTTTACTCTTCCCCGTGCTGCCGAAGTCATGCGCTACTTCGCCCAGGAAGACCCAGCACTTTATGGAGATGTGCTTTCCTACCTGAAACGCTTCTCCGCCCTGGACAACGAACAGTGGGCTATTGTTGTTCACTATGTATTTCTTACCTATCTGCACGATCACCCCGGCATTGATTATTGCCCCTATATTCTCTTCAATGCAGTGCCGGAACGGGGCAAAAGCAGAACCGGCAAGTCTGTCATCTATGTTGCCTTCCGTGGTATCCATCTCGTTGAACTGCGGGAAGCCACCATCTTCCGTTATAGCCAATACCTCCGCGGAACCTTGTTCTTTGATCTGATGGATATATCCAAGAAAGCTGAACGCGGCAATTCTGATGATATTCTGCTACTGCGTGCCGAGAAAGGTGCCAAGTGCTGCCGTATTCAAAACCCGGAGGACGGCCCCTTCAATGATATGGTGTATTTCGATATCTACGGCCCGACAATCATTTCCAGCAATGAACCGTTGCAACATATACTGGAAACCCGCTGCCTGCCGATCACCATGCCGAACCGTCCCGGCAACTACGAAAACCCTCGTCCTGAACTGGCACTGGAGCTGAAAGAAAGGCTGACCGCCTGGAGAGCGAAAAACATGACAAAAACATTTCCCGATATGGAACCAATCGAGGGAATATCGGGCAGGCTATGGGATATAGCAAAACCGATGTTCTTTGTGAACTCGCTGCTGTCGGTTGATTCACAAATCCTGACAGAATCAATACTCGCCATTGCTGGTGAAAAGGAAGAATCCAGAAAGGACACCGTCGAAGGTCGCCTGGTTGCCATTATCAAGGAGATAACTTCAGAGTTCGCGCTTGACCGTTTTGCAGAATGGAGCATCAAGGTCAGCGATATCCGAACAAGATACAACCAGGGCAAACCCGAAAATCGGCATGCATCGCCTCAATGGATCGGCAAGCGATTAAAGAGCATGAGCTTCCGCAATCGGATGGTTAAAGGTTACTCCGAAATCAAGATCACCGCTGACGAATATGCCACGCTACTCAAGCAATTCAGATATTCTACTGGAGAGTCCGCAAAGCCAACTGACTCTCTACCCAACTCTCTACCTGAAAAAGCTGAACAAAATCAAGATGTTTTGAGAGAGGTAGAGAGTGGTAGAGAGTCTGCACAGGTGACCTTCAATTCTCCCGAAGAGCGGGAATTCTATTATGAGCAAATACAAGCATTGAAGGGAAAAGGTGAAAGGTCGAAAGAAGAGATTGAGTTTTTGGCAAATGAAGCCCTGGAAGAGTGGAGAAAATGCGATGAATCGCTTTCTGGTGGAGACCTCCTGAAATGGTAGAGATTCAAACTCAGCAAGGTAATGTTATGACAGAGAATCAGATAATTGATAATGGTTTTTGGGATATCGCGGACTTGTCCAGCTATCTTAAAGTTAAAGTAAAGACCATCTATGCGATGACCTCTGACATTCCCCATTATCGTGTTGGTAAACTTATTCGATTTAAGAAACAGGAAATAGACTCCTGGATGGAAATCAAGAGAGTCAAGGCTTTCGACGGAATAAATAAATCAGAAAATATAAAAAGAAAAAAATCAGATAAGGGCAATATCGTCATTGATAAACTGATTAGAAAGGCGATTGACCAAAGCAAGAAAGAAGTCTATAATCCCAACCACGGGAAATCAGACCGGATCGAGGGACTCATAAAGGAGATAAACAATGGGTCTATATAAAAGAAGATCGGTCTGGTGGATGAGTTTTTCTCATCATGGCGAGCAACTACGGCGGTCAACGGAGACAGAAGACAAGAAGCTGGCCATAAGGATCTTTGACAAATTGAAAGGGGATATAGCAGAGGGCAAATGGTTTGAGAGGTTGCCCGGTCAAGATCATACCTTCAGAGACTTGATGAAAAAATACCTGGAAGAATATTCTTCCGTTAATAAGGCAAAGCTATCTCACAAAAGAGATAAGAGTTTGGCGGCGCATTTGCTCAAGTTCTTTGGTGATATGTACCTTATTGATATTAGAGCGGCGATGATTTCAGATTACAAGCTTGAAAGACGGACGGAGGGTGCATCACCGCGCACGATCAACTATGAACTAACGCTAATGAGTCATGCCTTCAACATTGCTATTCGGGAATGGGAATGGTTGAATGATAATCCTGTCAGGAAGGTCAAGAAAGAGCGGGTGGACAACGCGATTGAACGCTGGTTGACTCAGGTGGAAGAGGAAAGAATTCTTCGTGTGTCGGCAAAGTGGCTTCAGGAAATCATCATCTTTGCTATTCACACGGGTTTGCGCCAGAGTGAAATTCTTGATCTGAAGTGGTCACATGTAGATATGATCCGTCGAACCATTTTAATATCTGAGCAGAAAAATCGAGGCGTGGATACTCTGCCACTGAACGAAACAGCTATCGGAGTGCTGAAGGAGAGACATAATCAGAAGTTAACACAGTGTGATATTGTCTTTCCAAGCAGCAATGGGACGCGAATGCTCAACAGGAATCTGTACCGAGCTTTTGAAATTGCAACAGATCGAGCAAAGGTAGATAATTTCCGTTTCCATGATTTACGGCATACTTTTGCTACTCGTTTAGTTCAGTCTGGCGTTGGAATCTATGAGGTGCAAAGATTGGGACGGTGGAAAAATCATTTGATGGTTATGAGGTATGCTCACCACAATTCGGAAAGTCTCAGAGCGTCAATTGAAGTGATGGACGGATTCAAAGCAGCGTCTATCACAAATTTATCACATTACCAAAAAGAAAGGGGTCACAAACCGTTTTTACGACTTGCAACCCCTTGATTTTAATGGTGGGCCAGGACAGAATTGAACTGTCGACACTCGGATTTTCAGTCCGATGCTCTACCGACTGAGCTACCGGCCCGCCTGATTATTGAATGTACTTAAAAAAGCAGCAATCCTCTATAAAATATGAGTTTGTTTGTCAAGGTCTTTTTTGGTTTTTAGTGTCAGCCGGTTATGCAGCCGGGGGAAGAGGATCTACGGCCGGTTCATCATGACCTCTGTCATGTGGCGCGACAATGGCAACAGGCGCGGGATCGGAAATCGAAAGGCCTGCTGATTCATTTTCCTGCTCCTTGATGATGACAACCGTACCGGCAATTTTGTCATGCCAGGACTGCTTTTTTTTGTCAAAGGCAGCCCAGATAAAGCCAAGGGGGATGGTCAGTAATAAACTCGAAACCAGGTAGCCGACTGCTCTTAAAAAAGCAATGCCGAAGGAAACTTCTGTGCCGTCTGCACAATAGACCTGCAAACCCAGCAGCATCTTTCCCGGTGTGCGGCCTGTTGTGCCATG
>JBAXON010000196.1:0-6399 GCA_037133255.1 Deltaproteobacteria bacterium | reverse complement strand
GGAAGATGGGATACATCATAATTTAAGGACACATCATCAACATTAAGTAGAGGAGGCGCAGATCTTATGGAGAAGGTAATAATACCAGCTTTATTTGTCATATTTCTTATCGCAGCAATAACGCCAAGAATCATTCAAAAGCAAAAAAAAATTGAAACTGTGGGGTGTATAGGAATAGATAAGAGAATTTTTATGCTGGGGAAAATATCGCTCTTTACATCGTTTATTTTAATTCTGGTTCAACTATTTTTTGTCAATCTTTCCCTTTTTGAAACAAAAGAAATATTTTTCTGGGCATGTGTTGCCTTACTCGGCTTGGGCGTTGTGTTCTTCACTCTGGCGATAATGGGACTGGGAACATTCTCTCTTCGTGTGGGACTTGCCCAAGAGAAAACAGCTCTTCGTACCACGGGCATATACCGCGTGAGCCGCAACCCCATGCTCTTTGGGCTGTATCTGATGGCGCTGGCCTCGGCTATTTATGTCCAGTATCCAATTAACTGGATACTGGTAATTATCGCCCTGACCGTTCATCATAAAATTATTCTTGCCGAGGAACTTTCTATGCGTGATCGCTTCGGAGAACAATGGACTGCCTATTGTAACAGTGTTAGACGATACTTGTAATATTATTTGATTGATTTTTTAAAAAGGAAGAAATTAATGCATTTTCCTTAAAAGACAGCTATTATGTACAATCATAACGAGGAAATCATGAAAACCATATCCTGTAAAAAAGATTATACACTCAGTGAAAAGGAAAAAACTATTTTCAGTGAGCATCTTCTGAGAGAGGGGCTTTCCAATAATGTATGGCACCTATTTGAAGAATGGGTAGCGCGCTCGACCACAGCGGTGAATTTTTTTTACCTGAAAGTAATGTCTGGTGATGACTTGATCGGCGTTGGCCTTTTTTTAAAGATAAAACCGGTCGACCTCAGAACATCGTACTCGAGACTCAGACGCAATGCCGTGCTGAACAGACTTGCAGGAGTTTTTTCTGCCGTCAGCAACAACTGTCTCTATATTTCGTTCCGTAATCTGATCACCTCTAATCTTACACGCCCCTTCTTTTACAGTGACCCCATAATGGCCGATGACATAATGAAGGCCATGCTGACATATCTGAAAAACGAGAAAGAGGCAGATATGGTGACCATCATCGATACCCTGGACCACGACGCGAGGTATCGTGCCGAAGGTTTCACAGCATATCCCTCCTCGTCAGAGGCAATTCTCGACATTGTAAAATATTCCGGCAGGGATGAATACCTCGCCGCGCACCGTAATCTGAAAAAGAATCTGGCAAAGAAAAAAATCACTGTCATGGCGGAGGTATGCCGTGGTCCCGTATGCGATGAAGACAGGCGGCAGATGAAGGCCTGTGTCCGCAACTCGGTAGAAGTCAGTAATGTCAATAATCCCTGCCAGAAATTTTTTGAAGAGCATATTTTTGACACGGAAGCCTACCGTTCTGATGATTATATTCATATCATGGTACGCGTGGAGGATGTAATCGCAGGATTCCATACCTTCCTGGTTAGCGGAGGAAGCCTGGGTGGGGTGCTCGGGGGATTTAACCGCGCTTTCTCTCACAATAATTTCGCGTATGAACGGGTTATCATCGCATCACTCGAATACGCTGCCGCGCACAACCTGCGCCGCATCAACTACAGTCTGATCGACAACAGAACGAAACTTCGGTTTATCGATACTCTTGTGCCGTGCGCGCTGTATTTCTACGCCCGCAAGTCGCTCAATCGCAAAATATTCAGTCTCACCTATCGCTTCAACGATGTTCACGGGCTTGCAGAGCTGGAAAAAAACGGTAAAAACAAGTAAATCAATAAACACAGGACAAGGAGCTGCAACCCCTTGCTGTTTTTGAAGGTCTGAAGTAGCAATCCACACTAAATATTCAACCCAGCATTTGCTGATTTATAGATGGGGCCAGGGATTACGTTGATTCGGGAATTGCTTTTTTACGTATGCCTTCCTAAAATACACAAATCGTTAACCTCGATAAATATGCTGGGCTTCAATCCGTAATAAACAGAATTCAAGATTGTCGGCAGATAATAAAGCTTAGCGCCATTTTTAAAAGTTTATATTCAATTGACATGTAATACCGACTTTCGTATAGTCAACCATGAACAAGGAATGGCTAATCGCAAGGTTAAAAAATGAAACCGTTTAAATTCATCAACACATTAAACGAAACTGAATCGGAAATGGCGAGGCGGGAATATATTACCCGCAACGTATTATTCTTTTTATTTATTGTCGCATTCTCTTTTACTCTGATATCATTTATTCTTTACCTATCCGGCAAAATGCCGCTTGATACTTTAATAATCTATTTAATTATATCAATAATGCTTTTTGCCGCAATGTTTCTCACGGCAAAGGGACACTGGCGTGTAGCCGTCATCATACCCCCACTGCTTATGTATTTAACTGCCGTAAACGGAAATTATATTGGTGGAATTGACGCACCGGGTAATTTTATGTATGTCCTTATGATAATTTTTATCGCGATTATCTACGGTTATAAGAAAATGTGGATCGCCCTTGGAATATGTCTTCCGACATATCTATGCCTTGCCTGGATGATATCAGGCGGTTATATAAAACCTTTCAGGACGGCTGAAGTTGCTTTTATAAACAGGGTCGTAATCACCTCAGGTTTTTTCATAATAATATCTTTAATGATCTGGATTTTAGGACGCAGTTATAGAAAAGAGATAGATATAAGGACAAAGGCCGACGAAAATCTGCGTGAGAGAGAAGAGAGCTACCGCACCATATTCGAGAATACCGGCACTTCGATGATTCTCATTGAAGAGGACATGAGTATAAGCATGGCAAACGACGAATTCGCGCGTAAAACGGGATATTCACCGGATGAAATTATTGGCCGTATGAAATGGACTGAGCTGGTGCATCCCGATGAAATCAGCCGAATGGTCGAGCAGCACCGTTTGAGACGAGAGATTGATGGGGAGGCGCTACAGGGTTACGAATTACGCTATATGACAAAAACAGGAGATATACGTGATGCGTTGCTCAATATTCAATTAGTGCCAGGCACAAATAAAAGCATTGCTTCTCTTATCGACATCTCTGACCGTAAGCGAGCGAATGATGCGTTGCGAGAGAGTGAAGAGAAATACCGCCTTCTATTTGAAAACGCAGGAGAAGGAATATTGATCGCCCAGGGAGATATGATTAAGCTTGCCAATCCAGCCCTTACAGATATGTTAGGATATCCAAGTGACATCATCACAACAAGACCTTTTTCTTCATTTATTCATCCTGATGACCGCGCCATTGTCGTTGATAGCCACATGCGTAGGATGCGCGGTGAGCCGATGGAAACGGGCTATGATTTCAGAATCATTACCGCCGATGGAACACAACGGCGGCTGCACATTGTTTCACAGATCATATCCTGGGGGGGAACAGCCTCGTCTCTGAGCTTCGTCATGGACATCACCGACCACAGGCGGATGGAGGAAGCGCTGCATGAAGCGGAAGAAATATATAGAAACATTTTTATGAATTCTCAAATTGGATTATTTCGAACAGACATACAAACAGGCATGGTGCTTGAAGCTAATGACAGTATGGCTCACTTTGCCGGATATAAAAATCGGGAAGAGCTTTTGTCCAGTAACTTCAACATTGCAGAAAGATACATTGATCCTCAAGCTCGTAAGAAGATGATTGCCCTTATAAAGGAGCGTGGTCAGTGCGACAACTATGAAACACAGTTCAGACGTAATGATGGCTCAGTCATCTGGATTCGTTTATCTGCTAAACTTGTTCCTGCTAAAGGCTGCCTGGAGGGGGTATCAGAAGATATTACAGAAGAGAAAAATGCACGGGAAGCTCTGCGGAAAAGCGAGGAGCGATATCGGACGTTGGTAGAAAATGCGAGTGATATTATATTCAGGACGGACAACACGGGGCACTTCACTTTTGTGAATCCGGCGGCGCTGCGTATTACAGGATACGAAGAAGAAGTAATCATCGGGATGCATTATCCTGAATTAATCCGCCCGGACATGCGTGACGAAGCTATTAAGTTTTTCGGTCGTCAGTTCGTAAAGGGGCTTAATAATACATATTCAGAATATCCAATTATCACAAAAAAGGGTCAAGAGGTTTGGTTTGGGCAAAATACTCAGTTGATCGTGGAAAATGGCAACGTTACAGGATTTCAGTCGGTGGCCCGTGATATTACCGAGCGCAAACAGGTCGAGAAAAAACTTCAAAACACCCTCGAAAGTCTCAGGAAGGCAGTTGGCGCGACCATCCAAGTTATGGCATCAGCTGTTGAAGTCAGAGATCCCTATACGGCAGGACATCAAATCCGTTCTGCTGGTCTTGCCCGTGCCATTGCCACCGATATGGGACTTTCACAGGACAAGATTGAGTGCATCCGCGTGGTCGCTTCCATCCATGACATCGGTAAGCTCTCCATACCTGCGGAGATATTGTCCAAGCCGAGCAAACTATCTGAACTTGAGTTTTCATTGATTAAAGAACATGCCCAAAAGGGGTACGAGATACTCAAAAACATAGAGTCACCCTGGCCCCTGGCAGAGATTGTTTACCAGCACCATGAACGAATGGATGGCTCCGGTTATCCAAGAAATCTCAAAGGTAATGACATTCTTATAGAAGCCCGCATTCTCATTGTTGCCGATGTCGTGGAAGCCATGGCCTCCCACAGGCCTTATCGTCCCTCCTTGGGCGTTGATACAGCACTGGAAGAAATCGAGAAGAATAGAGGAACACTTTACGACAAAGCTGTCGCAGATGCCTGTCTAAGGTTATTTCGGGAGAAAGGTTTTAGACTGGAAGGAACCTGATTGCGAGTAGCAATCTGCAATTTATTTAAACTTGACGACTCTCGACTTGTAGATGGGGATAGGGATTCCGTTGATTCAGTAATTTATTTTTACGCATGCCTTCCTATAGTCCACATACCGACCGAGCGATGAAAAGTTACTGATTTCAGATGGTAAAAAGCATCAGATAGTCCGCTAAATTAATATTGACTTTGTCCTTTAGAAAAGAGTATTTATAAAATCATAAAAGAAGTAATCTGATTTCCATAATTTTTCATCAACTTGTCATAATGGTGGGGCAATGTTTAAGGAAATCCATGATAAGCAAAGTTGCTTAATTAGGCCGCGTGTGCAAAATTTCAGTAATTACCCCCCCTCGCATCTTTATAATTTTTTGTATTTACAAAACAATATCTCTAAACCACAACTGGAAAGGTCATGCGTTGACTCGGTGTAGCCGTCGTCGTAGTCTGTGGTTTAATACCAGAAGACCGAAAGGGAAAGCCAATGACCATAACTAAGAAAGAGACCCATTCAGGTAAAACAGATAGTTTACGCAAGCAGGCTGAAAAGATCGCCCGGAAAAAAGTCGCCGCTTCGCCGGAAAACATCAACAAAATGTCTCCAGCTAAGATAAAGCGCATGATCCATGAACTGCGGGTACAACAGATTGAGCTGGACATACAGAACGAAGAACTGCGCCAGTCGAAGGCGGCGCTGGAAGACTCGCGTGCGCGCTATTTCGACCTCTACGATCTGGCGCCGGTAGGCTATGTCACAGTCAATGAAAAAGGATTAATCATCGAGGCCAACCTTACCATTGCTACCCTGCTTGGTATTAAGAAAAGCAATCTGGCCAAGCAACTATTGAGTCGTTTCATCTCCGAGGAAGACCAGAACATCTACTACCTGCAACGCAAGAAATTATTTGATACGGATGCTCTTCAAAATTGTGAACTACGAATGCTGAAGAAGGGCGGAATGGCGTTCTGGGCAGGTTTGACTATGACCGTCGTGCTGGCCGCCGACGGGACTCCCGTGTGCCGCATCGCAATTGCTGACATCACCGCCCGCAAGCGAGCAGATGAGGCACTAAGGGAAAGTGAAGAGCTGGCTACCGAACTCATTGCCACAATGCCTGACATCATGGTGCGGATGACTCTTACAGGGGGAATTCTTTTTATCAACGATGTCGGTCTTCGCCTGACGGAATATAGGGCAGAAGAAATGATAGGGCATAATATATTTTCATTTATCGCCCCTGAAGATCTGGACAAGGCAGCGCGAAACGCAGTCCTCATGCTTGAAAGAAAGCTGGGGCCACAGGAGTATCATCTGATCATGAAGGACGGCAGAAAGGTGATATTTGAAGTCAATGCGGCTGTCCTTCACAGGAAAGACGGGTCTCCCTATGAGCAGGCTCTAATTTGCCGCGACATTACCAACCGCAAGCAGATGGAGGCCGAAAATGCTGCGCTCGAAGCTCAAAACCGGCAACTTCAGAAGTCCGAAAGCCTTAGCCGCATGGCCGCATCCATTGCCC
>JBAXON010000195.1:0-6431 GCA_037133255.1 Deltaproteobacteria bacterium | reverse complement strand
TTTCTTAAGGATTTTTAATTTCATATTTTGGCAGATAAAATTTGCCGAATTCCAGTGTTAGATTGCATTTTTCGGCAATACTAATCGTATTGGCGATTGCCTCCGGTGTTGCGGCAAAAAGTGTCTTCATTTCTTCCGGAGAACGAACATAAAATTGCTGTGAATCCATGGACATGCGATCGCTGTCTTCGATAGTTTTGCCTGTCTGAATGCATAGCAGTATATTATGAGCTTCGGCATGTTCTGCGGCAAGATAATGACAATCATTGGTCGCGACAAGAGGAATGGATAGTTCTTTGCTGATTTCAATCAGACCGGCATTGGCAATTTTCTGGTCGGGAAGACCATTTTCCATTATCTCTAAATAAAAATTATTTTCCCCGAAAATTTCCTGATAGGTTCGGGCAATTATTTTTGCTTCTTCAATATTGCCTCGAACAATCAGATCGGCAATTTCTCCGTGCAAGCAAGCACTTGAGGCAATTAGTCCTTCATGACATTCTTTCAGGATTTCCTTATCCACACGCGGGCGGTAATAAAAACCATCCAGATAAGCAGTCGAGGTCAGTTTCATGAGGTTTTTATACCCCTGCATGTTCTTGACGAGGACAATTAAATGCCGGGTAGCTTCACCAATGGAGGATGATGTTTTATCACGGCGGCTGCGCGGCGCGACGTATAGCTCGCAACCGATAATGGGCTTAATACCGTTTTTATAGGCCTGTTGATAAAAGTCTATTGCTCCAAACATGTTACCATGATCGGTAATAGCAATTGCCGGCATTTTATATTCTTTTGCTTTTTTAAACAGTTCATCCAGACGGATCATACCATCAAGAAGACTGTATTGGGTGTGGACGTGAAGGTGGACGAATTCAGCGTGTTTCATTATTTAACTAATCAATCCAGTAATTTGGCGCTTCTTTGGTAATTATAACATCATGAACATGGCTTTCTCTCAGTCCGGCCTGTGTAATTCGAATGAAACGGGCTTTTTCAATTATTTCCGGGACTGTTTTACAGCCGATATAACCCATGCCGGCCTTGAGTCCACCAATCAACTGAAGAATACTGGCCGAAAGTGAACCGCGGAAAGGCACCCTTCCCTCGATTCCTTCAGGAACGATCTTTGCCGGACCCTCAATATCATCCTGATAGTAACGGTCACGGCTACCCATTTTCATCGCTTCCAGTGATCCCATGCCGCGATAAACTTTGTAGCTGCGGCCTTGGAACAAAATATTCTCTCCCGGACTTTCTTCCGTGCCGGCAAATAAACCACCAATCATCACGCAGTGAGCGCCTGCGCCAATTGCCTTAACAATATCACCTGAATATTTTATTCCACCATCAGCAAGCACAGGAATGCCATGTTTGGAAGCAATTTTATACGCGTCTCTAATCGCCGACATCTGGGCTACTCCCACTCCGGCAATAATACGTGTGGTACAAATAGAGCCTGGTCCAACGCCAACTTTTACCGCATCAACGCCTGCCTCAATAAGAGCCTTGGCGCCTTCCTCTGTCGCCACATTTCCCGCGATTAATTCACACTTGGGGAAGTTGGATTTTATTGATTTAATGGCACTTATTACTCCGGCGGAATGTCCATGTGAGGTGTCAATGGCTATTACATCAGCACCAGCCGCAAGCAACGCGGAAATTCGTTCCTCCCGGTCGATAATGCCCACAGCAGCGCCGACCCGCAATCTGCCCTTAGAATCTTTGCAGGCATTGGGATAACGTCTTATCTTTTCAATATCCTTGATGGTAATAAGACCTTTTAGACGATATTCTTCATCCACGACCAGCAGTTTTTCAATGCGATGCTTGTGCAGAAGTTTTTTGGAATCATCCAGCGAAATATTCGTAGATACGGTGACCAGATTTTTTTTGGTCATAACATCAGCCACCGGTTGATCTATATTTTCTTCAAACCGTAAATCGCGATTAGTGAGTATTCCAACAAGTTTGCCGTTCTTGACTACAGGTACGCCGGAAATGGAATACTGATTCATCAGCTTCAAAGCGTCACTGACTTTCTTATCAGGTTCAATGGTAATGGGATCTACAATCATCCCGCTTTCCGATTTTTTTACTTTATCTACTTCAATTGCCTGTTGTTCTATACTCATATTGCGGTGGATTATACCAATACCGCCTTCCTGAGCCATACAGATTGCAGTACGCGACTCCGTTACCGTATCCATGGCAGCGGAAACGATGGGAATATTTAGCGAAATATTTTTTGTTAATGAAGTTGATGTGTCAACATCGCGGGGCAAAACATTGGAAGCTGCCGGCACGAGAAGAAGGTCATCAAAAGTGAACGATTCTTTTACTAAGTCATCAAGCATTGTACCCTCCGTCGTAATTATAAAACATGAGTCCTGTTAATTTGAAATCTCTCACCATTTAAAGCAATAAAGAAATTATTATCATTTTCTGATTGTTCAATAAAATCCGCTAATTGATAGTAACTCTTCCGTAAGAACCGTGCAGCAAATCTTCCTTGCTTAACCCGGCAATAAAGAACATTATCCTTGCCTTCATACAAAGAGTCTATTTCTAATTTTTCGCAAGAGTCGTCATTTAAAATAACATCAATTTGCTCGAGACCTTCATTCTGCCTGTTCGTTTTCGAAACAGCAGCAACGACAAAAGCGGTATCTTCTACATCAAGATAATAGCGTTCTCCATCTAATTCAATTAAATATTTACCGCATTCATCAATCATAAGATGTTCAAAAAACACAGACAATATTTCTTTACGAAACATGTGCGCGCCTTTGTAATACCAAACGCCTTCTTTGTCTATTTGAATTTCAGAGTTTTCCATTCGTAGTATTCAACTATTTGCCGCATTATTTTGACATTTTTTTAATGTTCTTGGCTATATCAACCAACACAACCACGGCCTCTGCTAAAAAGTAAAAAAGAACGAGACCAACAAAAGCTGAAAACAAACCACCGACCATAAATACTAATCCACCCACGAATCCTTCTCCGCTACCATAACTGGGAACAAGAGGAGCTGATTTTTTGATCATATAAAAGGCGCTAGACCCAATAAACCAGGTAAGAATGCCACCGGCTACAGAAATCACGGTTACAAAGCTGGCATATGTTTCCCCAAAAAGTTTTAATGTTATAGATACAATAGGAATAACAGTATATTCTGAATCGGTCAGCGCGCTAATATTTCCGGCTCGAATAAGCAAAATATGAACAACCATGTAAACAGCTATAACAAAAAGCAACTGGAAAATAATGATTCCCAATATTGCCTCTGGTGAGTACCCGGATATGGACTTCCATACAGTTATCCAGGCCACAAGGGCTGCTATTGCGATTAAAACTGCAAGAATTTGCAAAGCAACCGCAAACGCTTTTCTGAAGAATTGACCTTGAGATATCTTTTCAAGAACTGTTTCCATAAAAAAATACTTTTCCATAATAGTCTCCTTCTTTGTTTAAAGTATTTGTATCCCGAATAACAATTTTAGAATATATTGTAGTTCGAATAAACTTTTTTCACGAATACAAAATTTCTTCAAGTATAATTTTTTTTCAGTGAAAAGTTTTGTATCGCGGATACCAGATAAACTTCAATTTAATTTTGCATATTCGTATATTGACATATTCAGAACTTTCGCATATCTTTATATTTCATTAGTAAATATGGATGGTCGATAATAAAATAAACAAGACTTTCTGGACGATATGGAAGTAGTGGATGCGAAAAATTCTGGCTTAATGACACAATCATTCGATAAGGAGTTACGCCATGACTGGAGAAACACGCGAATACGGTAGCTGTATTGTGACAATAAAAGATAACTATGCCATCGTAACCTTCAACCGCCCGGACAAGTTCAACGCTTTTAGTCCAGACTTGTTTGAGGGAATCCAGAAAGGCTATGCAGCTCTTAAGCGCGAAAAAACGATTCGGGCAATAATCTTTACCGGCGCCGGCGATCATTTCTCGGCCGGGGGTGATGTAGCACTCGACATCGACCCGCTAAAGAACATGTCCCTCAAGGAGTTTAAGGAATACTTCGATCCCCTCGTCGAACTATACATGGATATGTACAATATTGATAAGGTCACGATAGCCGCAATCAACGGATTCGCGCTGGGTGCCGGGTTTGAAATGACTCTGCTATGCGATCTCCGAATCGCGGCCGAAAGCGCGCAACTGGGCGAATTTTTTGTCAAGATGGGGCTTGTTCCGGAAATCGGCATGTGCATTCTTCCTAGGATCGTAGGCCCCGGCATGGCACGGTATATGTGCTACACCGGCGACCTGATTGACGCAAAAGAAGCGCTCCGGATAGGCCTTGTGGAAAAAGTGGTCCCTACGGATCAACTACTACCTGAAGCGGAAAAATTAGCCCGGCGGCTTGCTCGGGGACCTGCGGCTGTTGGCATTATCAAAAAGGCGATGAACCAGATCGGCGGTCAGCCACTTGAACTCAGCACAGATGTTGGCATCAGTTATCAATTCGCCGCGTCCAGAACGAAGGACCACGCGGAGGCTGTAAAGTCCTTCCTGGAAAAAAGAAAGCCGACGTTTACCGGGAATTAGGTCACCCAAAGCTGGTAAAGAGAAAATAAGTGAGGTCATCGGTGAAATTGGCCGATCCTTGTAAGCGAAAAAGAAAAAAATAATGGAGGTAAGTATGACTATTACAAAGCAGGATTATGTTAAACAGTACAAAGAACTTCTCAAAAACCAGGCCGATTATGTGAAAAAATATTCATCAGAGAATCCGGATGGTATCGCCATTGTCGAATACAACACCGGGGAGAAAGTATCATGGAAAAAGTTCAATACTTCCGTCTCGGCATTCGCGGCAAAGCTTCTTTCTCTTGGATTGAAAAAGGGCGATGTTGTCGCCACATCACTCCCCCTTCTCAAAGAACATGTTTATCTTATTTACGCCTGTTACAGGGTCGGTTTAATAGTTGCGCCTCTTGACCTCAGGCTAAAAACAGCTGAAATACAATATTGCCTGGACAAAATTAAACCTAAAATTTATTTTTTCCTGGGGAAAACCCCGGTTGTTGACTTCAGACCTATGATTCAGGAGGTGATGAAGAAATCGAGTTACGTAAAAACCTGGGTACAGTTTCAGAAAGAGAAAGATTTGATCATTGATGGAGCTATGGGCATTGCGGATTTCGCCGCGGATATTAAAAAAATATTCCTGATCAGCCTCTTTACCGGCTCAGTAAGAAGAGCTTCAAAGAAAACAGATAAGCGCGACGCTTGCCTGATAATATTCACGACAGGTTCAACCGGATCGCCCAAGCCCGCGCTTCTCTGTCACGAAAACATTCTTGTTCAGAATATAGGTCTGGTCAACGCGTTCCAACTTGTTAAAAGCGACAGCATGCTCGTCAACCTTCCGCCATCCCATGTCGGGTGCATAACAGAACAACTCGCCACGACGATATTCGGAGGGTCAACTTCAGTAATACTGCACATATTCGACGCGGAGATGAGCCTCAAAGCCGTCCAGGAGCATAAAATTACTCTTATGGGGCAGATACCAGCACTCTTCAATATGCAGTGGAAGCTTCCAAATTACGCGAGTTACGATCTATCCTCTCTTCGGTTTGTTCTTTACGGAGGACAGGCCGTATCAGTCGAATTTTTAAGAAAGATGCAGAAGATGGCTCCCCGAATGGGTTCCGGCTTGGGACTCACCGAAACGGGCGGTTTCTGCACTTATACCGATGTGAATGCTCAGGTTGAAGATATTGCAAAGAGTATCGGGTTCGATATGCCCCTCTTTCCGATCAGCATAAGAAAACCGATGAAGACTGACGGCACAGCAGGTGAACAGCTGGCGATGGGAGAAGTGGGAGAAATTTGTTTTTCAGGCCCTCAGATATTCCTTGGTTATCTGGGAGACGAGGAGAACACGAAAAAAACAGTCTCGAGTGACGGGATATGCTACACCGGAGATTTGGGCTTCTATGACGATACCGGCCTCCATTTTTCCGGCAGATCTAAACTAGTGATCAAACCTAAAGGATACCAAGTATTTCCTGATGATATCGCCAATCACATAACTGAAAAATTAAAAGACCGTGTAGCCAACGTAGCCATCGTTGGTGTTGAACATGAGATGTTCACAGAAGGTGTTATGGCATTCGTGGAAAAGATTGAAGGTAAAAACGTAACGGTTGAAGAAGTAATGGAAGTATGCAAAGAGATTGCATCCTACGCGAGGCCTTCGCATGTCGAAATCCTTTCCGCCGGAGCGATGCCGTTAAACAGAGTTGCCAAAACCGATTTCATGGTACTGAAGGATAAAGCAAAAGAGCTCGTCATAAAATTGAGAGCTGAAGGTAAATGGGATTCGTAGCTAAACCGTTATAAGAGTGCAGATGGAAATAAGTTCAAAATTTGTAGGCACCCC
>JBAXON010000194.1:0-6443 GCA_037133255.1 Deltaproteobacteria bacterium | reverse complement strand
AGCGGACTCGCAAATTTCCGAGTTTTTCGTAGTAGAGAGCTTCTCTCATGCCTTAAGGCCCTATTTAAAAAACTGCTTTAACTCCTTCACGAACTGCCCGACGTCGCGGAACTGGCGATAGACGGAGGCAAACCTGACATAGGCGAAAAAATAAACAAGATTATAGGGGAATTTGCCAAAGTAAATAATCTAACCGGTATCATCACAGAAGCTGATTTTGATGATAGCGCAAAGTTAGGTAACGGTAAAGACAAAGTGGAATTGCTTTCAAATCTTTTAGATATTTTTAACAAAGATGAACTAGATTTCAGTAAAAACAGAGTAGAAGATGATGACCTTTTAGGTGATGCGTATGAATATCTAATGCGCCTCTTCGCTACTCAAAGCGGAAAAAGCAAAGGACAATTCTATACACCTGCCGAAGTTTCCCGTATCATGGCGCAGGTTATTGGCATCAGCAAATCCAAAAGCCAAACGGAATCACTTTATGACCCGACAACCGGTTCAGGTTCGTTGCTTTTGAAATCAGCAGATGAAGCACCTCACGGAATTACCATTTACGGTCAGGAAAATGACAATGCTACACGAGCCTTAGCGGTGATGAATATGTGGCTGCATGGCAACCCCGATGCGGATATTAGGCAAGGTAATACTTTGGCTACACCACTATTTACCGATGATAAAACCGGCGAACTCAAGCAATTTGATTACGGCGTTTCTAATCCACCTTTTAGTTACAAAAAATGGATGAACGGTTTAGACCCACTCAATGACCTTTACAAACGCTTTGATGGTTATGATGCTGTGCCACCGAGAAAGAAAGGTGACTTTGCATTTCTGCTGCACCTGATTAAATCGCTTAAATCAAAAGGCAAGGGTTGCATTGTTTTGCCTTTAGGTGTGTTGTTCCGTGGCAACGTTGAAGCAGACATTCGCAAAAAGATTATCCAAAAGGGTTACATCAAGGGCATAATCGGTTTACCGCCCAACTTATTTTTCGGCACGGGTATTGCCGCCTCTTTGATTGTGCTTGATAAAGAAGATGCCGGTAAGCGCGACACCATCTTTATGATTGATGCCAGCAAGGGATTTATCAAAGATGGCAACAAAAACCGCCTCCGTGAGCAGGACATCCACAAGATAGTGGACACTTTTAACAACCGCATTGAAACACCCAAGTATTCACGCATTATTCCTATTACCGAAATTGCCGACCCCAAAAACGATTACAACCTAAATATTCCCCGCTACATTGATAGTCAGGAAGCAGAGGACTTGCAGGATATTGAAGCGCATTTGCTAGGCGATATTCCCAACCGTGACATTGATGACTTGAACAATTACTGGAAAGTTTATCCTACATTGAGGAACACTTTATTTTCAAAAAGTAAACGAGTAAACTATTCCGCGCTGTGCGTTGCCAGCGAAGAAATTAAAACCACCATTTTTAACCACCCGGAGTTTACCGTCTTTGGCAAACAGATGGATGAAGTATTTAACAAATGGAGAACTGAAACCGTTGCCTATACCAAGGCATTGGATAAGGGATTGAAACCGAAAAAGGAGATACACACCATTGGGAAAAACTGTTGAAGCATTACGACAATAAGCAACTCACCGACCAATACGCTATGTATCAGCACTTGATGGACTATTGGGCTGAAACGATGCAGGACGATTTATATGAACTGGCAGCAGATGGCTGGAAAGCAGGCAACGAAGCAAAACGCATCGAAAAGAAAACCAAGAAAGGCGACAAAGAGGTGGTTAAAAAGGTGGCTGGTATTGAAGGATTGGAAGGCAGATTGATACCGCCAGCTTTAATCATTCAAGAATATTTTGCCAAGGAACGAAAAGACATTGACGATTTGGAGGCATATGCCGAAACGTTCAATGCGAAACTTGAAGAATTAAAAGACGAATATGCGATTGAAGATGGTTTATTGTGGGAGGCTACAGAGTTTAACGAAGAAAAGAAAACGTATAAAATCACTAAAACAAGTTTGGCTAAAGGCATTAAGGAAATTGGCAAACGAAATGCTGACAATGCCGAAGAATACGATATGCTGCAAAATTACAAAAAGCTGATGGACGAAGAAGCTGAAATACAAGGTAAAGTAAAAATCGCCAAAGCCGAACTGGAAAAGAAAGTAATTTCCCAATACCCCAAGTTGAACATCACTGAAATTAAAACAATAGTAGTAGAAAAGAAATGGATGCACAGTATGGAACAACGCATCCGCACGGAAATGGACAATATCAGCCATAAATTGACCCAGCGTATCAAAGAACTGGCTGAACGCTACGAAACGCCTTTGCCAAAATTAAGTAACGAAGTAGAAGGATTAACGGCCAAAGTTGAGAAGCACTTAAAACAAATGAATTACAAGTGGTAGATGCAATGGAAATAAGAGCTGGTTACAAGAAAGCAGATATTGGGATTATACCAAGTGATTGGGAAGTAAAAACACTGGGTGACGTTGGCGAAGTAAAAATGTGCAGACGAGTTTTCAATCACGAAACCTCATCAGAAGGAACAATACCATTCTATAAAATTGGAACTTTTGGAAAAGAAGCAGATGCTTATATTTCAGAAGACCTTTATAACAGTTATCGTCAAAGGTTTTCATTCCCTAAAGTGGGCAACATATTAATTTCTGCTGCCGGCACAATTGGTAGGACATTAATTTACGATGGTAAACCCGCATACTTTCAAGACTCGAACATTGTATGGATTGACAATAAAGAAACTCTTATTTCCAATAATTTTCTGTATCATGTTTTTCAAATTGTAAAATATAACACTGAAGGCGGGACAATTCAGAGATTATACAATAGCATCTTAAAAAGCACAAAATTTCTTTGCCCCCCCACCAAAGCCGAGCAAACCGCCATTGCTACTGCACTAAACGATACTGATGCACTAATAACCCAATTAGAAAAACTCATTGCCAAAAAGCGAGCCATTAAGCAAGGGGCTATGCAGGAGTTGCTGAAACCGAAAGAGGGTTGGGAAGTGAAATCAATAGGTGAAATATCCGTCGTAGGAAGAGGTAGAGTTATAAGCCACAAAGAAATATCAAAAGCAATTGAAGGTAAATATCCTGTGTATTCTTCACAGACTTTGAGTAATGGGGTTATGGGTTATTTAGACTCATATGATTTTGAAGGAGAATATTTAACTTGGACTACTGATGGTGTTTATGCAGGGAAAGTATATTATAGAAATGGACGATTCAACTGCACAAATGTTTGCGGAACAATTAACTTGAAAAAGGACTACGCACCATTTGTTGCTTATTTGCTTGATACGATTACACCAGTGCATGTATCTCGAAATCTTGCAAATCCTAAACTTATGAATGCCCCAATGAAGCGTATAAAAATTCCACTACCAAATTATGAAGAACAAATCCGCATTGCACAAATACTTTCAGATATGGATGCTGAGTTAGTATTCTTGGAAAAGAAACTTGATAAATACAAAATGCTCAAACAAGGCATGATGCAAAATCTATTAACGGGGAAAATAAGGTTGATATGAGCGACATCGGCAAAAAAGAACGGGAAACCCAAAAACGAGTAATAGACTTATTCCAAACGGAACTGAACTATCGCTATCTCGGTAATTGGGAAGAACGGGAAAACAACAGCAATCTGGAAGTAGAAATCTTATCAGATTGGTTACGCAACAAAAAGAAATACAGCCAAAACATTGTAGATAAAGCCCTGTTTGAATTTGGCAAGGCTGTCAACGACCAAAGCAAATCCCTTTATGATGTAAACAAAGAAGTATATTCCCAGCTACGTTATGGTGTGAATGTGCAACCGGAAATCGGCCATAATAAAGAAACCGTTTTGCTGATTGACTGGAATAATCCTTTGGAGAACGACTTTGCTATTGCTGAAGAAGTAACCATCAAAGGCATCCATAAAAAACGGCCAGACATTGTAATCTATGTAAACGGTATTGCTCTGGGCGTGTTGGAACTAAAACGAAGCACTGTTTCCATATCCGAAGGCATCCGCCAGAACTTAGACAATCAGAAACATATTTTTATCAAGCCGTTTTTCTCTACCATTCAGTATGTGATGGCAGGGAATGACATTGAAGGCCTCGCGCACGCAGCTATTGATACCAAAGAAAAATACTTCTTGAGATGGAAAGAAGTCAGCGAAGAAATCAATAAAAATGACTTTTACCTGCTGCAACTGACCAAGCCTATCCGAGACAGAGCGGCCAAATATGATTATCCGTTGGACAAAAACATTGTGGAGTTACTCAATAAGGAACGCTTTATTGAATTGCTGCATGACTTTATCGTATATGACCGTGGCAAAAAAAAGCTATGCAGGCACAACCAATATTTTGGCACTAAAGCAGCGCAAGACCATATAAAACGCAAAGAAGGCGGCATTATCTGGCACACACAGGGGAGTGGCAAGAGCCTGACGATGGTGTGGCTAACCAAATGGATACGGGAATACAATCCCAACGGCAGAGTGCTTATCATTACCGACCGTGAAGAGTTGGATGTCCAGATTGAAAAGGTTTATAAAGGAGTTTCGGAAAATATCTACCGCACCAAGAGCGGAAAGGATTTGCTGAACATCCTCAACGACAATTCACAATGGCTGATGTGTTCTTTGGTGCATAAGTTTGGCGGAAAAGAAGAAGGCGATGTAGATGCGTATTTACAGGAATTGAAAAGCAGTATCCCGACAGACTTTAAAGCCAAAGGCGACATCTATGTTTTTGTGGACGAATGCCACCGGACGCAATCGGGCAAATTGCATGAAGCAATGAAAGGGTTTTTACCCAATGCCTTATTTATTGGTTTTACCGGAACACCGCTTTTAAAAGCCGACAAACAAACGAGCATGGAAATATTCGGGAAATACATTCACACCTATAAATTTGATGAAGCTGTAAAAGACAATGTTGTATTGGATTTGCGCTACGAAGCCAGAGACATTGAGCAAAAGATTACTTCACTGGACAAGATTGATGAATGGTTTGATTTAAAAACACAGGGACTAACCGAATTGGCCAAAAGCGAACTCAAGCAAAA
Source organism: Deltaproteobacteria bacterium (assembly GCA_037133255.1). Taxonomy (GTDB): domain Bacteria; phylum Desulfobacterota; class Syntrophia; order Syntrophales; family Smithellaceae; genus FEN-1160. The sequence goes on along the minus strand of JBAXON010000194.1, from coordinate 1,371 downwards.
TTGGGGAACGCTGAAAAAAGTGTTCAGTTCAAAATCCAGGCTGGAAAAAATCGTCATGGATATGATGATGGATATGGCGAAAAAGGAGCGACTGCAAAACGGTAGAGGCAATGCAATGCTGGTGTCGGATAGTATTTATAATGCTTGTCGTTACTATGAGCTGTTCCAAAACGCCGGGCTAAAGAATTGCGCCATCGTTACATCTTTCGTTCCCACTCATGCCGACATTAAAGGCGAAGAATCGGGAGAAGGTTATACCGAGAAATTAAAACGTTTTGAGATTTATCGAAAAATGCTGGCGGAATATTTCAATGAATCTCCCGAAACCGCAATTAATAAAGTAGAAAAGTTTGAAGAAGAGGTAAAAGCAAAATTTGTTGATGAACCTGCACAAATGAAACTATTGATAGTGGTAAATAAACTACTTACAGGATTTGATGCGCCTGCTGCCACTTACTTATACATTGATAAAAAAATGCAAGACCACGGGTTGTTTCAGGCAGTTTGCCGCGTAAACCGATTGGATGGCGATGATAAAGATTATGGCTATATCATTGACTATATGGATTTGTTTGACAGCCTGAAAGACGCTTTTACTGATTACACCTCCGGCGCTTTTGATGCTTACGAGAAATCGGATGTGGAAGGATTATTAAAAGACCGTTTGAAGAAAGGCAAAGAACGTCTGGACGAGGCACTGGAAGCCATCAAAGCCTTGTGCGAACCGGTGGAACCGCCCAGAGACACTATGGCGAATATTCGCTTCTTCTGTGGCAAAAATACGGCCAATCCTGATGAACTGAAAGACACTGAACCAAGAAGAGTTGCGTTATACAAACTTACCATTGCACTTATCCGCGCTTATGCCAACATAGCCGATGAAATGAAAGAGGCAGGTTATACAGATAAAGAAACCGAACAAATCAAAGGCGACATCAAGCATTTTGAGAACCTGCGCAAAGAAATACAACTTGCCAGTGGCGACTACATTGACCTGAAACAATACGAACCTGCGATGCGGCATTTGATTGACAGCTACATTGGCGCAGAAGAAAGCCGGATGCTTGCAAACTTTGATGATTTGAGTCTGGTGGAACTGCTGGTGGAAAAAGGCGAAGACGCTATCAAAGATTTGCCTAAAAACATTAGGGGCAACAAAGATGCAATGGCCGAAACCATTGAAAACAACTTACGCAGAGTAATTATCGAGGAAAGTCCGACCAACCCGATGTATTACGGAAAAATGAGCGTGCTATTGGATGAACTTATTAAACTGCGGAAAGAAGCCGCTTTGGAATACGAAAAGTATTTGCAGAGAATAATCGCTCTTTCCGGTAAGGTTAAGAAGCCCCACACTACTTCTGAATATCC
>JBAXON010000193.1:0-6516 GCA_037133255.1 Deltaproteobacteria bacterium | reverse complement strand
GAAAAGAAAATAGGTCTGGATTTGAGTAACATGCCTCATTGCGGTATCGAGGTATTTTTGGGCAAAGGTATTTGTCTTGTCGGTGGAGAAGTGCGGACAAGAGCCTACGTTGATATTGACAATATTGCCCGCAAGTCCGTACTGGATATCGGCTACAACGACACGGCGGTTGGGTTAAATGGCAACCTGATGGGTGTTTTAAATGCCATTATTCCGCAATCTCCGGATATCAACCAGGGAACAAGCTGTCTTTTGAACAAGGACAAGGAAATCGGCGCCGGAGATCAGGGGATTATGTATGGCTTTGCCTGTAATGAAACGCCGGAACTTCTGCCTCTTCCCTATGTTTTGGTGAGCAGGATGATGCGGGCTTTTGAGAATTGCGGCGATCCGATTTTTGCGCCGGACGGCAAGGGACAGGTTTCGGTTGATTATGATATTTCGGCAGGCAAGCCTCTTCGTCTGGCCAAGGTTCTTATGTCCAACTCTATTGATTACCGTTTTGTCAAGGGCAATCGCAATGTTGTTCGGGAAAAAGCCAAAAAGATAGCCTTTGATTGTCTGAAAGATTGTGTCGATAAGAAAACAGAGTTTCTCTTTAATCCCACAGGTGAATGGGATGCCATCAATTCCTGCAGCGCTGCCGATTCCGGTGTGACTGGCCGCAAGCTAGTGGTGCAGTTTTACGGCGGCTATCCCGGCGCGCAATTAGGCGGCGGCGCGGTGGTAAATAAAACTCCGGAAAAAGTTGATTGCTCAGCCGCTTTCGGCGCACGCCATGTGGCAAAAAATATTGTTGCTGCGGGGCTTGCCTCCAAATGCTCCGTCCAGTTGGCCTATGCTATCGGCATTGCCCGCCCCTTCTCGATTTATGTCAATACATTTGGGACAGGAAAAATATCCGACGAAAAGCTCGAAAAAATAATTGAGGAACTCTTTGACCTTACTCCGGAAGGTATGATTGAAAAGTTTGGTTTGCTTAACGCTGATATTTACCGCAGGATTTCCAAAACGTTTTTTCTGGATAACTACCCCTGGGAAAAAACTGATATGATCAAAAAACTGCAACAGGCAGCGAAAGCTTAAGAATGTTGAATTGCGACAGAGTGACCAGGCCGAAGGAATCCCATAAGATCAATGGTTTCCACCTTCGGCCTTTTTAATGAGACTCGAATTTCAGAAATCGAAGATGACCTTTAGGTTACGCAGTGCGCTGAAATTCGTTAGTCGAATTATCCCCGAAGCACAGCGTAGGGGATTAATGGCACAGTTTTCATAAATGCAGTGCGACGAAACTTTTAAGTCGACTTATCCCGCCACTGGCGGGATAAGGTGGATTGTATAATACTTGTGCCTTAAAGTGTAACCTGGATTATTATCAGTGAGAAAAATTATTCTTAAAAAAAACATAGAAGATATTGAACCGCTCCGTAATCTTCTGGAACAAATAAAACAATCTGATCCCAAAGTTAATGTCAGCGGGCTGGTTGGCGCGTCACGCTCATACCTTGCTTCCCTCCTTTTTGCGCGTATCGAGCAGACACTTCTTGTTGTCTGTCCGGAAGAAAAAGAAGCGGCGGCAATGGCTCGCGATACGATTCTTTTTTTGGGGGAAGACAATGTAATTTACTACCCGCCGCTTGATTTCCGGGCAGTTGATATGTTCGCTCTGCAAAGACAGGAGGAATTAGTCCGCCTTGAAGTTCTGGCTAAACTGCAAATAAATCCGCAAACAGTTGAGGTTACCTCCGTCATTGCTTTGATGCAAAAAGTAATGCCTTACTCGCAGTTTAACGCCTACCTGCAAATAATTTCCACAGGTGACACGCTGGAACGAGAGGATTTTGGCGAGAACTTGCTGTCCGGCGGTTACAAAAAAGTCAGCCTGGTAGAAACGGCAGGGGAATTTAGTATACGCGGTAATATTATCGATATATTTCCGCCTACCGAAAAAAACCCGCTGCGCCTGGAAATGTCAGGTGACGAAATTGAATCTATTCGAACATTTGATAGCATCTCTCAGCGCTCTGTGGAGACAGTAAGTGCTTTTGTCATTTCGCCTGCAAGCGAAGTGATTATCACCTTGCCGGGGCTTGAGCTGGCCACGCGCAATATTAAGCGCCGAGCTGATGATCTTTCCCTTTCTCGCGAAATCCGCAACCGTCTTGTTGAAACATTGCAGAATAATCCGGCCAATTCCATAAATCCAGTCTTCCTGCCGCTTTTTTATGAAGCATACGACAATAGCGGTGAATCTCCGCAAAACAAGCTTTCGAACTTTTTGGAATATTTGCCGAAAAATACGCTGGTGGTTCTGGATGACCCGCTGGCCATAAGCCAGGCTGCCCCCGGTATTGAGCAGAATATCGACAAGTTGATGTTTAAAGCAAAAAACAACGGCAAGTTTTATCTGGAGAAAGAAAGCGCATATATCGACCTGACCATTATTTTAGCCGGGTTAGAGCGATTCGGACAAATATCCCTGACGGCTCTTCAGTTGGATGAGGCAGTGGATAACGCCTCCGGAGCTGTTGTTTTTGAGACTAACCAAAATCTGCAACGCGAAGAACCTCAGGCAGGTGAGATCAAGGAAGAAGCTCTTTTGCGACAAACTGCGGGAATGATTAAATTCTGGCTTTCCGCCGAAATGTTGATTGTTTTTATGTGCCCGACGCGTGAAGATTTGAACCGGATGCAGCACCTGCTTTCAGGCTATGATTTGCCCGTGCAGATTTCACCTTCGCCTGATTTGCTTCTGGACTTTATCCATAAGTGGAACGGCCTTCCTCAGCTTATTTTGTGGGAAGGGAAGATTTCTTCGAGTTTCATCTTTCCGGCGATGAAGCTTGCAGTACTTAGCGAGGAGGAAATATTTGTAAAAAAAGTTATCCGCCGCCGTACAAGGCAGACGCTGGAGGGCACTTTTCTTAAATCTTTCGGCGAATTAAAAGAGGGTGATTTTGTTGTCCACACTGATTTTGGCATTGGTGCTTATCGCGGACTCAAAAAAATCAGCGTTGGTAAAATCGAAAATGATTTTTTAGTTATCGAGTATTTCGAGGGCGATAAACTCTACATGCCGGTGAACACTATGGAAAAAATCCAAAGGTATCTTGGCCCTGATGGTTATGTGCCGAAAATTGATAAGATGGGCGGAGCTTCCTGGGATGCCGTAAAGGAAAGGGTTAAAAAATCAGTGCGGGAGGTGGCCGAGGATCTGGTGGCCATTTATGCCGCACGTGAAGTGATGGAAAGAAAATCATTTGCGCCGCCGGATCGGATTTATGAGGAATTTTGCTCTACCTTTGAATTTGAAGAAACACCGGATCAGGCCAAAGCTATTGAAGATGTTCATCTGGATATGGATGATGTCAAGCCGATGGACAGGTTAATCTGCGGTGACGCGGGTTTCGGCAAAACGGAAGTTGCCATTCGCTCGGCATTTCGTGCTGTTATGGACGGCAAGCAGGTTGCCGTTTTGGTACCTACAACAATTCTGGCAGAGCAACATTACCAGACAATGGCCGCAAGACTTAGCGATTTCCCCATTCGTGTCGAGGTGCTCAATCGCTTTAAAAGTAATGCCGAACAGAAGAAAATCGTACAGGATTTAAAAAGCCAAAAGATAGATATTGTCGTGGGAACTCATCGCCTGATTTCCAAAGATGTTGAGTTTAAAGAACTGGGGCTGGTCATTATTGACGAAGAACAGCGTTTTGGTGTGGCGCACAAGGAAAAGCTGAAAAAAATGCGCACCCTTGTTGATGTGCTGACCCTTTCGGCAACGCCGATTCCGCGCACGCTTCATCTTTCCCTTGTAGGCATTCGGGATCTGTCCATCATCAACACGCCACCGGAAGACAGATTGCCCATTAAAACTTATGTGCTGGAGTTTGATGAAGATGCGATTAAAACCGCGGTAGAAAAAGAATTGGCGCGCAAAGGGCAGGTATTTTTTGTCCATGACCGGGTACGCTCTATTTACTCGATAGCACAGCTAGTCTCACGACTTGTACCGCAAGCTAGGGTCGGTGTCGTTCACGGGCAGATGAAACCTGCGGAAATTGAAAAAGCAATGGCGCAATTTGTAAGAAAGGATTACGATGTTCTGGTGTGCACCACAATCATAGGCTCCGGTCTGGATATTCCCTCGGCTAATACGATTATTATTAATCGCGCCGACAGATTCGGGCTTGCGCAGCTCTACCAGATTCGTGGCCGTGTCGGCCGTGCCAATAAGGAGGCTTTTGCCTACCTGCTTTTGGCCAAAGGGGCAATGCTTTCGCGCGAAGCGCTAAAAAGACTGCAGGTAATCAAAGATTTTTCTGATCCCGGTTCCGGCTTTCGGATTGCTTATAACGATCTGGAAATCCGCGGTGGCGGTAATTTGCTGGGACTTTCGCAGGCAGGTCATATAAGTGCTGTTGGCTATGAACTTTATACGGAGTTAATGGAGAAAACTGTTCGGGAAATTAAAGGCGACCCGGTTGACGAAGCAGAAGTGCAACCTGAAATTCAATTGGGAGTCTCCGCCTTCATTCCCGAGGAATATGTTGCAGATGTCAACCGCCGCTTGGTATTATACAAAAGAATATCTCTAGCTGCGACGGATGAGGATGTAAAGCTAATTCAAAGTGAATTGCAGGATTGTTATGGCGCGTTGCCTGAATCTGTGGAGAATTTATTGCAGGTGATTATCTTAAGAAATAGCTTAAAGCCGCTGAAAGTGAAAAAAATGGGTTACGACGGCAAATATTTGTATATTTATTTCCGGACGGCGACACCTGTTGATCCGGTAAAGATTATCGCGCTTTATCATAAGAAAATCAAAGAATTACGCTTCACGCCGGATTATAAATTGTATCTTCCGGCACCCAATCTTCCCGAAACGGAAAGATTGACCAAGGCAAATTTGTTGTTAAAGATGCTTGCTCAATAAGCACAAGAAGGATATGCTTCTATATTATGAATAATACGAAATTGCCTTTATGTCCCAAAATAATGTCTGTCATATTGAATTCCAAGTACGTCTTTTTTGTACTGGCATTTTTTTTGATTGTTGCTTGCGACAAGATTAATATTTTTTCAAAACCTTATGTGGCTACCGTAAACGACGCCAAGATTTATCTTGATGAGTATCAGGCACGGTTAAATCAAAAAATGCCCATGCTGCCGAAAGATCTTTTGTTAAATCAGTCCAACTCCAAGCGTATTGAAGAACAAGTCCTGGATGGGATGATTACAGAAAAAATTATGCTTTTGCGCGCAAAGGAATTGAATATTTCCGTAAGTAGCGGCGAGTTTGACGCTAAACTTAGTGAAATTATGAAAGATTACGGAGAAGGTTTTGCCAATTTACTTGTGCAGGCAAATGTCAGTTATGACGATTGGAAAGATGATATAAAAAAGGAAATGCTGATTAAAAAACTTGTCGCAGTTGATGTCAATGCCAATATTCGTGTGTCCGAAGATGAAGCGGAAGACTATTTTAATGAAAATCGCAATAGCTACAAGATGGAATCCCGCGCTAAAGTTTCTCAAATAGTAGTCAGCGATCTGGCCAAAGCAAGGGAGGTAGAGGCAAGATTGAATGCCGGTGCTGATTTTGCCACAGTCGCCAAAGAGATGTCGATTGCCCCGGAAGCAAGCCAGGGTGGCGATTTGGGGTTTATCACCCGTCAGATCATGCCGGAACCATTGGATGACACCATTTTTAAATTACCCGTCAATAAAGTAAGCCCTGTTGTGCAAAGTAATTATGGTTTTCATGTTTTCAAGGTCTTGGCAATTCAATCGGCAAAAATCGGAAATTTCGCGGATATGAAAGAAGAAGTAGTAGCTCAAATTCGCGCACAGAAGGAAGATGCGGCGTTTACATCATGGATCGAGGCGTTAAAAATGAAAGCTGTAATTAAAAAGGAAAGTACAGTACTGAGAGAAAAAATTGAGAAGCGAAAATAAGAGGGGGGAAACTCTATGGAGTTGTGCAAAAGGTTTGTTTTAATTCTAAGTAGTGTAATGCTTTTATGCGCGCCGGTTGGCGCCGGGGTTGTGGATAAGGTTGTTGCTGTTGTTAATGATGAGGTAATTACCCTTGCCGAATTCAATACAGCCTTCGATCCTGTCCAGAAAAACATAGAGGCTAATTATAAGGGGCCGGATAAAGGTGCGCTTATTAACCAGTACAAGGAAGTTGTTTTGAAACGCCTTGTTGATAATTTACTAATTGAGCAGGAAGCTAAAAAATTAGGCAAGAACATTGCGATTAAAGACGAAGAAGTAATGGATGTGATCAGGGATATGATCGCGAAAAAAAAATCCAACATGGAAGAGTTCAAAAAGAATCTTGCCCGTGAAGGCAGTTCGCTTGAATCTTTGAAAAAAGATATAAGAAGCCAAATGTTGCGGATGAAGTTATTGCGTTGGGAAATTAAATCTAAAGTAATGGTCAGCGATGAGGAAATAGGCGAGTACTATGACAAAAACAGGCAGGACTACGAAGGCAGAGAAGCTGTC
>JBAXON010000192.1:0-6529 GCA_037133255.1 Deltaproteobacteria bacterium | reverse complement strand
TCTTAGTTCGGCAAGTTTACCTTTGTTCCAACTGGAAATTTTGCTGAAGTATTTTGTGAGGCGCGCAATGCCTTCCACTTCCTTTGATCCACAGTAAATACAGCTTTCAGTAAGTCCCGGCGCGGTTTTACCGCAGGATGTGCAGGATGTGAATTCAGGAGCAAAGCTAATCTGGCGATTGTTGGAATTGTAAAAAACATTCTGTATAAATTTACTTAACACAACTTTCCCCGGATTTGCGCTGCCCAGTTGCAGGTGGGTAATGACTTCTCCTTCCAGATATTCATGAAAGAGACCTTCTCGAATTACTCTTTGCAGCGGTTCAATATCTGCGGAAACATTCAAATGCGTTGAATTTGTGTAGTATATCGCTCCTTTGGCAATATCGCCTTTGACATAACGGCCGGCTGCAGGTGAATAATATTTTAAATCCAATCTGGCAAAACGATAGGCGGTGGTTTCTGCCGGCGACTGCTCCAGCATAATCATTATGCCAAGTTGTTTGCTCAGATGCCGTACTTCATCATGCAGGAATTTGACAACTCTCAGGCCAAACTCAAGAGCCTCCTCGGATTGATGCAATTGGCTTCCCTGATGAATTTGGGTAAGTTCATTCAGACCAATAATACCAACAATATAGTAAGAGCGGTTCATTCGCAAGAAGGGGACACCGTCATTGTTCATCGCCAGCACCGCCAGCGGCCCGTCGTCCGCGTAGGAAAGCAGCTTTTCGATAAAGTCCTTTTTCTGGATATGTGCTTTCATGGCTGCGGCGGTTATATCTTTGAGCAAAATAAATAGTTTTGCTTCATCGCCATTGGCTTTGTAGCCAAGGCGCGGTAGATTCAGAGTTACGCTTTGAATGGCAGCAGACCGCATCAGCCATGGTTTGTCCAGTTCTCCGTTTGCTTCGGCATCTCGCTTAAAAGCGGCATTACCGCAGGAAAAGGATTGCGCGGCTTCACCTCTATCAAAAACAAAACAGGTGTTACCTTTGCCGCTGGCAACGTCACAGGCATACTGCAGAAATTCATCGGCACCTTCAGTCTTCCAAAATCCTTCTGCTATGTGCAGAAGCGGCCGAGGCAGTATAAAAGGCTTGCCGGTTGCATCGCCTCGACTAAATACATCCATTATCGCCCAGACAAAGCGCTTTGCGTCATGCTCATACTCGCCATACGTTTTACCGGTCGGTTTTCCCTCCGCACCGATTGCCTTAAGCCCCGCCCAGTGAGATGGCATTTCATAGTACAGATGAATATCGGTATAGAGAGCCTGTCCTCCGCGCGTAGCGGATAGTTGAGAGAATTCATAAATGAGCATTTGCGCGAACTGTCGCACTTGTTTATCGGTCATGGAGCAAAGATAAGGCGCGAATGATATGTTTAGCGCGTCCCAACTGATTGTGCCGGTGAAATGCCCCTGCAAAATGGCGCTGAAACGAACCATGTGCGCCAGAAGAACTTCGGCATGTTTGGCGGGCTTGGCGGAATTAATCGCCTGCGGCAGATTTATTCCGTTAAGCTTCAGATACTCCAGAGATTGGCAACAGCTGTAAGGACGGTCAATATAACCAAGTCCGTGAATATGAATGTCTCCTGCGGCATGTGCCTCGCCGACATCAGCCGAAAAAACATCATGCAAAGAAAACTCTTTTTTGATGCCTTCAGCAAAGAGCAGATTGGTTCCCTCAGGTGAATGTGGCGTGTTGGCGTTTTCCTTGTTCTGGTGCAGGATCAGTTGCCGTACATCATAAAGCGGAAATCCCAGACGCCCGTGCAGTCTTCTTTCTTTCTCCATGCCTCTTTCAATTAACCGGGCATTAACCAGTTCACGAACAAGTGCTGTCGTTAAAAGACCGATGCCGGAAGAGACAATCTGTTTTTCTACTTCCTTAGAAATCTGGGTTGCAAGCTGATTATCAATGCCTGCTTCACGCATAAGCGCATCCACAATGCGCTGGCGATTCCACGGCGCGATTTCTTCCGCGGAGGTGCGGATGAAAAGAGTCAAGTCTGTAGTTTCGGAATTGTCAAGCATATTCAAACATTCGTCGGGATTGAAGCGTCAGTTGAGTTCAATGCTTTTTCCGCGGCACGGGAAAGATCCTCATCATATTCATGGTTGAGCGCGAAAACCCTAAAATGCATGATTCTGGCGGGTATAAAGCGATAAATCTCCAGCAGCGGTTCAGGCGATGTTATGCCGGTTGACGGATTGAAAATATTTATTCTCTTGCCGGGCACGGCCATCGGATTGAGCGGCCGAGGATCCTGAGTTGCCAGATCCACCTTGAAAGGAAGACCTCTTAATTTAGCCGGCAACCTCTCTCTTATTTTCTCTTCATAATCTTTCGCGCTGACAAACCCGGTGCCGCGATGAATTTGATCGATGGATATTTCCGCGGAAAAGGACATTTTCCACTTTACTTCACGTGCATGAAGTTTCTTCCATTCCTCTGCGAGCTTGATCTTTTTAGGATCTTTAAGAATAAGCCAACTTTGGACTTCATTAAATAATGACCACTCATCGCAATTCAGATATGCATCTAAATTTTTTGCTGGATCATCCGGGAAAATAAGCTTTATCGTTTCGTGAAATATCTCCTGCAAGTGCAAATCCAGTGCGCGTGTGGTGCGATGGAAATAAACGTTGCTGTATAAATTAAGACGGGCATTAAGAAATCGTCTCAGCGCCGACATGCCCGAATGATGCAATGTCAGACCCTCTTTGGTAAAGAATGTGTAATATCGCAGACGGGGAATATCAACCATGTCCAGAGAAAACCCGGTCATGTAGGCATCGCGCTGAACATAATCGAGATTATCGACGGTGTAAATGCCTGAAAACAACTGCCGTAGCAATTGCAGCCACCGCGGTTGCTCACTTTCATCGCTTGCCGCGGGCATGAGAATTAAATAGGCGATCTGGTGTGGGTCAATTTTCTCGCCGCGCGCAAAATCTCCGGAAGGACTGCGCCTTACACGGGAAAGATCAGCGCCGAGCTTTTTGACGATAATGTGCTGTCCCATCATTTCATGAGTCAATTTCCAATCACTCAAAAAATGCTGATCAAAGAAATGCCCGTAAGGTCCATGCCCCACATCATGCAGAAGTCCGGCGAGCCTTAGCAATTCCTCCACATAATTGGCCGAAGGAACATCTTTACAAACATCATGGAGGCTGGAATAAATATGCCTGGCAAATTCTCCGGCAACATGCATTGTACCAAGCGAATGCTGAAAGCGCGAATGCTCTGCTGCCGGATAGACCCAGCGGGCGCTTTGCAACTGAAAAATTCTTCTCAGCCTTTGCAACCAAGCGGAATCAATAAGGTCTTTCTCTGTCTTTTCATCTCCTGCATCGTTTTCCGGCACCGTAAATGAAACATACTGGTGGATTGGATCTGCTATCAAGGCTAATCCCTGATAAATATTATGATTTGATGCAGTTATTTTTTTCATAATTGCTTGTTTATAGTATTTAGGCAAAAAGAGCAATTTAGAATTGGAATTATTTAGGCGGCATTCGAAGAGCCGCATCCAGCCTGATACAACATCCATTGAGCATTGCGTTTTCGATGATGTGGGTAACCAAAGCGGCAAATTCAGCAGGCTTTCCTAAGCGGCGCGGAAATGGAATGGTACTAACCATCTCTTCTTTTACCGCCGGCGGCAAACCGGCCATCAGCGGCGTTTCAAAAAGACCGGGCGCAATGGTTACTACTCGAATTCCATAATCGGCGCATTCGCGGGCAATAGGCAGCGTCATGCTGACGATGCCGCCTTTGGATGCGCAGTATGCCGCCTGGCCGATCTGGCCGTCGAAAGCAGCAATGGACGCGGTATTGATGATTACGCCCTTCTCGCCCTCTCCATTAGGCGCATTATTAATCATTTGCTCTACCGCCAATCTGATCACGTTGAGTGTGCCTACAAGATTAACCTGCAAAACTTTGTTAAAAGATTCCAGCGGCAGCGGCCCTTTCTTACCCAGAATTTTTCCCGGAGTGGCTATTCCCGCGCAATTGACGTCCACATTAATTTTGCCGAAAATATCAATAATTTTTCTTAATGCCTGACGAATATCGGCATCGCTTACGATATCGGCGTTCACAAAAATTGCTTGCGCCCCAATTGTACAAGCAAGTTTTTCGCCTTTGGCCGAATCCATATCGACTATGGCTACCTTCGCGCCTTTTCTAGCAAGCTCCATAACTGTGGCCTCACCAAGACCCGACGCACCGCCGGTTACTAAAGCGACAACATCCTTATTATCCATATCACCACTCCTTAATTTTGTTAATGAGACTTGCAAGCTTCAGAAACAAAGTGCACTGAAGCTTGCAAGTCTCATTATCCCGCAAAGCGGAGGGAATTATACCCGTGGATCCAGTTTAGCCAGTATGCTTCCAAAGGGCTTGATCATCTCTGTCTTCATGCGTTTTACAAATTCACGGCGTATAAAAGGTATTTTTGTCAGCGACAAAATAGTACTATTAATGATCCGCCATTTGTAATTCTTATTGGGGAAATCGTAAAATCTATTTTCTTTATAATATTTATGATCGGCCTGAAAGACTATACGCAACTTGCCGAAAACCGCGTCTCTGAATATTTTTGTTCCCGCCACTCCATAGAATTTCTGTGGCTGAATATATCCGTTTTTACTATACGTAACTGCATTTGCGGCAATGCTCTGAAGCCCCTGATTTATCTCCTGTGAGTTACCCATATCGTCACTTACAAATCCGACCAGATTTGCGTGCATCATCTCCGCGTAGGCTTCCAGGATTTCCCGCAGGTTATAAAGTTGATTAAACGATCCGGCAATAACAAACCCGATTTGTTTACCTTTAAGCACAGGTATATGCCCGTTAAAAAAGCTGCGGTCAAAAAAACATTTCCACAGGGAAGAGAGAAAACGGTCATGAATAGCGCCGGCAAAAAATAAAATATCCGCGGTTTTAATATGCTCATTGAAAAAATCAATAAATTCGTCTTTACCTTCATAAACGCAACTGTTGTCAAGCCCGCACTTCATACACCCAAGGCAGCCACCTTTAATATCGACATGTTTGAGTTGCAAAAGCGTAGCAACCGGTAAAAACGCTTTTTGAAAATCCTCCAACATCGGACGGAGGTTCGGACTGCTTGCAAAATCGTCAACCACGATCAGGACTTTTTTGCCATTGGTATCTATCTGCTGGATTAATGCCGGTTTATAGACTACGGTCGAATTAGCCCAGCGTTTAGCGCTTACTATTGCCCCAGAACCATTTTTAATTGCTTGAGCAAACATCTGGCCGAAAAGCGATAGCCTTCGTCTTTCTTTAGATTTGAAAAGATCGTACATCTCTGCCGAATAGGATCCGAAAAACTTCATTTCCAGATCGCCACAAATGTCACGCAGATAATTATGGGCGGTGTGGTCAAAAAATTTGATTGATGTAGTCAAAACGGCAGCCGGTTTCCCCCGAAAAGCTGATATCGAATCTCTTTCAAAAATTAATTCAATAAATCGCTTATATTGCGAAGAAACGAGGAAGAAATAAAGAGGAAAAGCCCAGAGAACGGCATCCGCAGATGCTATTTGAGCGATTGTGTCTTCAAAGAACTTGGCATCTTCTTCCAGTTTTTTAATTTTCAGCGCGACATCAAATATTTGAAACTCAATCTCCGGAAATTTATGCTGAAGAAAAGAAACATACTGCAAAGTAACACTAATCTGACCTTTAGGTGAACCATTCAAAACGGCGATTTTCATAATAACCCCACTATAATTATTTTACTATCTCCCGACCAATAATAAAATTCTGCACTTCACGCACACCCTCATAAATATCTATGATGTGAGCGTCGCGGGATAGTTTGGAAATTTCATAATCGGTCGTAAAACCGTAGCCACCATGCAAATGGAGTCCTTCTACTGAGCAAAAAACAGCCGCTTCCGCTGCCGTATTTTTCGCCAAAGACGCATATATGCCGGCATCTTTTGCTTTTTCCTGAATTTTACAGACAGCTCTCAAAAGTGACATTTCTGCCAGTTCCACCTTTTTCCACATGGTGATCAACATATCCCTGGCCACAGGTAGATCGCAAATTCTCTGACCGAATTGTTTGCGTTCACGCGTGTAATCCAGAGTCAGGGCAAACGCACGTTTGGCCAAGCCAAGACCTATCGCTGCGACCATGGGCCGGGCAAAATCCAAAACGTCAACAATATATTTGAAACCGAAGCGTCTGTCGCCGATAATCTGATTCGGATGAATAATGACATCCTCAAAAGTAACACTGGCTGTATTGGACAGCCTTTGCCCCAATTTATCCTCCGGTTTACCGATAATTATTTTGCCACCGGTCGGAACTTGAATTTCTCTTGTTGAATTTCCAATATCCGGAATGTCAGAGGAAGTGATATGTTCTACCGGAATGATTACACAGGCCATAAAATTGCTCGTTGGTTTTCCCACTTTGCAAAGGACTGTGTACTGTGAAGCATACGAGGCATTGGTAATAAAGCATTTGGA
>JBAXON010000191.1:0-6533 GCA_037133255.1 Deltaproteobacteria bacterium | reverse complement strand
GATATCCTTCATGGATTGGACAGGGCGGGGCTTTTGGTCTGATCGTCGTCGGGGCGACTTTGTTCATGGTGCCGATGGGCCATCTGGCAGACCGCATCGGCAGGCGCAGGACGCTAATTGCGATGGCAATTCTATCGGTTGTGAGTTATCATGCAATCGTCCGCCTGACACTGCCGGTGCCGGCGTTCATCCTGCTTTGCATCATTGGCGGGGCATTTTTGGGGACGGTGAACCCGCTGGGTGTCGCTTTCGGCCAACGGATTGCTCCGCGGGAAAATGTGAGCACCGTATCGGCCATCATTATGGGCTGGGCGTGGTGTCTTGGCGGCACAGTACCCAGCATTATCGGCGAATTATATAAGCACCTGGGGAACAACGCTTCGCAGGCTTTGATGTTGCTTGGATTTGCCAATGTTGTAATGGTGTTTCTAGGTTTCCTGCTGCCTAAGGATAATTAGGGTCAGCGCACTATGTTTCTGATTAAGGTGTCATTAGTCCCCATACGCTTCGCTTCGGGGATAATTCAACTGGCAGATATTACTGCACTACGTTTGTAATATCTGAGTTTCATTAGAGTTTCACAACCACCGCTATGCGGGATAGTTCAGCTTACCAATTCCGCTGCGCTTCGCTTTCGTAATTGGAGTTTCACTATGAATATTGCATCTATAGCTTCCGGAAGTAATGGCAACTGCTACTATCTTGAGAATAGTGATGATGCGATTCTTGTGGATGCGGGCATCAGCGCCAGGCAGATTGTTGATCGGATGGCCAGGCTCGGGCTCTCTGTGTCCAAGCTACGGGGAGTTTTCATATCACACGAGCATTCGGATCATATTCGCGGCCTTGACGCGTTCACCAGAAGATACTCCATTCCGGTCTTCATAACTTCCAAAACTTATTCGTCCTACGGAAAGATCATCAGGGGTTCAGCACTCAACTTCTTTTCACCCGGCATGCAAGTGAAGCTTGGCAAAATCTGTATTAATCCATTTTTGAAATCCCATGATGCGGCAGAACCTTGCAGCTTTTCCGTCTCTGCGGAGGGCAAAACGGTTGCGGTGATGACGGACATCGGTTTGCAGTGCGCAAGCGTCATTGCTCATATCAAAAATGCAGATGCAATATTCTTAGAGTCCAACTACGATGACGATATGCTGCGGACGGGCTACTATCCGCCATATCTGAAAGCAAGGATTGCCTCTGATATAGGCCATCTTTCAAACATACAGGCAGCAAGGCTTTTACTGGAGCACGCATCTTCCAGGCTTAGGCACGTGTTTCTCTCCCATCTTTCCGCCAACAACAATACGCCGGAGTTGGCGCTGAATACTTTCCATCATTTCATCGCGCAGAGAAATGACCTGAATGTTGAAGTCACTCTTACATCCAGAGAAAAAGAAAGCGGCCTGGTTTCAATGGATTGAGAACGCGCAGATATTGATACACCGTAAAGCCACACCCGTTAAGGCTTTTAGCATATTCAAGGCTTTGGGATTTTATTGTCGCCACCATCAATCACGGGGATGAACCCCAAAGCAAGCTTTGGAAACATATTCCGCAGCTCGCTGCGGGGTATTATACCCTCCGCTTTGCGGGATTGTTCAACTTACCAATTCCGCTGCGCTGCGCTTTCGGAATTGGAGTTTCACAATAATGCTAAACTTCCAACCGGAATTCATGATGTTTTTTCCTCAATAATTGTGATACGCCAATACCGTAAGTGTTGTCATTTTAGCGTAACCATGTTAAATACGCACCGCACCTTATTATACCGGAGAATTACAATGACTAAAAGAGTTCCCGCGCCGTGGAATTTAACCGGAGACGGCTATATTATTCTCTACCGTTTCCAGAAAGAATTTGTTGAGAAGAAAGGATTTGTTTCCCCGGAAATGCTTTCCTGCTTCAAAGGCGGATTTGGGCTTGTCATGCTGGTGAATTACAGCTCATCTACCGCCGGCCCTTATCAGGAACTGCTGTTCATGCCGGGCAGATTTTCTCATGAAGGGAAAGCATACTTCTCCATCTCTAAAATATACGTCTCTACAATGGAAAGCGTCGTGAATGGAAGAGAGAACTGGGGAATTCCAAAAGAGCTTGCCGATTTTAATTTTCATAAAACAAAAGACAGGACTGAGCGAATAAGTGTTTCCGTCAACGGCCGGACATGTCTTGACATAACTTTACTGCGCAGGCGGTTGTGTATCCCAATTTCTACCAACCTGTATCCGCTACCCCTTATGCACAATCTGGAAGGGAAATCATTTTTTACCAGCTTCCAAGGGAGCGGTTACGGAAAGCTTGCGAAAATCATCAACGTAACAGCGGATAGCGCTTTATTCCCTGATATTGCGCAATTCAGGCCATGGTATGTAAAAAGGATTGAGAATTTTCATATTACCTTTCCGGTGGCAAAGATAATCTCCGGTAATTAGGGACAGTGGGGCTGTTGAAAAACATTGATTTCGTTTACGCTTCCCCATATTAACTTTTTATAAACAAGAAAGGAAGATATCATGATAAAAAAAATAATGTTTTTACTGTCTGCTTTAATTCTGGCGCTTATAATCAGCAGCTGCAAGGGAGGACAGGACAACGCGCCCTCCAAAGCGGAAGGCAAAATCACCTTCAAACTGGCATCGATGACAGCGATGGATCATACATATAACCAGGGGGCGTTAAGGTTTGCCGAATTGGTCAGGCAGCGCAGCAATGGCCGGATCGAGATTACTATCTTCCCCGATGGAAAGCTTGGCAAGGGGGAAAAGGAGCTTCTGGAAGCGATTCAGCAGGGAACAATCGACTTTTATGTCGGCTCTACCGGCCCAGTCGCCGGCTTCAGTCCCTCTATGGGCATCCTTGATCTTCCTTTCCTTTTTCGGGATTACGCCCATGTGGACAAAATTCTTGACGGCTCTGTCGGCCGACAACTTCTCGAAGACATGGGAAAAGCCAATATCAAGGGATTGGCCTTCTGGGAGAATGGTTTCCGGAACCTGACCAACTCCAAAAAGGAAGTGAAAAATCCCTCCGACGCCAAAGGATTGAAGATCAGGACAATGGAAAACAAGATCCATCTGGTTGCCTGGAAGGCTGTGGGGGTTAATCCCGTCGCCCTTCCCTTTGGGGAGTTGTATGGTGATTTGCAAAAGAAATCTATCGACGGCCAGGAAAATCCCATCGGCGTTATCTACTCATCCAAATTCAGCGAGGTACAGAAATACCTCTCTCTGACCCAGCATGTTTATTCCCCGGCCATTATCGCCATTAGCCCCAAAGCCTGGCAGACTCTTATCAAAGAGGATCAGGAAATGCTTTTGAAGACAGCGGCGGAAGTCGCCCCGTACCAGCGCAAAATAGGCAGAGAAAGCGAAGAAAAACAGATCGCCGAGCTGGCTGCCAAAGGAATGGTAGTGACCAGGAATATCAACAAGGCGATGTGGTATAAGGTCATGGAAGGAGCGATGGGTGAATTTATCCGGTCATTGGGTAAGGATAAAGTGAAAGCAATTATCAACACAAAGTGACCATTTTTTTGAAACATAAAGGATTTTGACAATATTCAGGATCTCCATTTGGATGTCCTGCGTTCTGGAACATAAAAACGCTGAAGGAATCTCAACACATGACGCAACCGATGACTTTATACCCACCAGATTTTATCCGTGACATCATTGAAAACGATCTCCGAACCCTGACGAGCAAAAACGAAGCGCTCGTTGCCACCCGCTTTCCGCCGGAGCCGAACGGCTATATACATATCGGGCATGCCAAGTCGGTTTGCCTCAACTTCGGCATTGCCGAACAATATTCTGGGACTTGTAATCTGAGGCTCGATGATACAGACCCGACAGGCGAATCCATGGAATATGTGGAATCAATCATCCGCGATGTCCGCTGGCTGGGATTTGACTGGGCAGGCCGACTGTTTTACGCCTCCGATTATTTCGAGCAGCTTTATTCGTTTGCTGTTGAACTTATCAAAGCCGGCAACGCCTATGTCTGTAGCCTAAGTGCCGATGAGGTACGGGAACAGCGTGGAACGTTCACTGAACCGGGCAAAGAAAGCCCCTATCGCAATCGCTCCGTTGAGGAGAATCTGGATTTGTTTTTCCGGATGCGGGCAGGCGAGTTTGCGGATGGTGCACATACGCTTCGCGCCAAAATCGACATGGCATCGGCCAACATTGTTCTGCGTGATCCCGTCATCTACCGTATCAAACGAGAACCGCACTATAGGACAGAAGCAAAATGGGTCATTTATCCCATGTATGATTTTGCCCACTGCCTCTCCGACGCCTTGGAAGGCATCACCCACTCCATCTGTACACTGGAGTTTGAAAATAACCGACCACTTTACGACTGGATAGTGGAGAGGTTGATCAAATGCAACCGCCCACAGCAGATCGAATTTGCCCGTCTCAATTTGAGTTATACAGTCCTTAGCAAGCGCAGGCTCATTGAATTGGTAAGAAATAACTATGTGCAGGGCTGGGATGATCCGCGTATGCCCACAGTAACGGGAATGCGGCGTCGGGGCTACACGCCGGAAGCCATTAGAAAATTCTGCGCCCAAATCGGGGTAGCCAAAAACGATAACCTGATTGATGCATCCCTGCTTGAACATTGCGTCCGCGAGGATCTTAATGATCGCGCACCAAGAGCAATGTGCGTCTTACGTCCCCTGCGGGTGGTCATCGACAATTATCCGGAAAATCAGGCAGAAGAGTTTGAGTGTGCCAACCATCCGCAAAATCCAGAAATGGGAACGCGAAAGCTTCCCTTTTCCAGAGTGCTGTATATAGAGTGTGACGACTTTTCTGAAAACCCGCCAAAGAAATATCATCGCCTCGGCCCGGGAAGGGAGGTTCGCCTGCGAAATGCTTATGTCATAAAATTTGAAAGCATGGTGAAAGACGATAAAACCGATGAAGTTGTTGAGCTGCACTGCACCTATGATCCGGCAACCCGCAATGGCCCGCCGGCAGACGGTCGCAAGGTACAGGGCGTTATTCACTGGGTTTCGGCCAAGCAGTGTGTAACTGCGGAAGTGAGATTGTACGACCGGCTGTTTAGTATTGAGGATCCGGGCAGCCAAGGGGATGATTTTACGAAATATCTGAATCCGGGATCTCTGGAAATACTAACAACATGCTATGCTGAGCTGAGCCTGAAAGATGCGGAGCCGGGAGGCAAATATCAGTTTGAAAGACTGGGGTATTTTTGTGTTGATGCGGATTCTTCAGCCGGCAAACCTGTCTTCAACCGCATTGTGCCGCTGCGGGATTCGTGGGCAAAAATAGTAAAAGATTAAAATTGGCTGGGGAATAAGGGCTCGAACCTTAATTCACGGAGTCAGAGTCCATCAAACAAGAATTGGTAAGACAGCAATAATATTAAAAAATACTGTAATGTCAAAATGTTAGGTTAGATTTGCTCTATCCTTTTGTGTCCCGTTTTATACCGCTTTTTACCCCAATTTTACATGAAATCACTGCAATACTACTGCAAGATTACTGCATGCTGAACATTTATTTTCTTATTATTTAAAATGATTATCTCAAACTGTCCAATAGTTCTGGAATAATTGTTACTGCTGTAAAGCCACTCCTTATTAATGAACCAGAGTCGGCAGCACCGGTAATTGTGTCCCTTGATTTATTAGAGCCCCATGATGATCCGCAGTCTGTCTTCAACTTCAGACAAGGTTTCCCGGGGCACGACGCCCCATTTATTGACCAGTCTTTCTGTTGATATGGAACGTACATCTTCGCACTTGATGAAACTGTTCTCGGTGAGACCGGCTTCCGGTGGTTCAACCGGGACATGAGAGCGTATGCCCTTATCTTTCGTCGTTATGGGAAGCGCAATGACAAGACCCGCTGGTCCCTGATTGAATAGATCAACCGAAACAACAAGGCATGGACGTTTCCCCGATTGTTCATGTCCGCGCACGGGGTTTAAATCGGCAAGCCATATTTCACCGCGGGCAGGTAAAGGGGAATTCATGCTTTTTCACCATCAGACATGGTGATGTCCCATTCCTTACGCTCTTTAAGCTCTGCTTGCCAGGCCTTTGTATCATTTTGTAATGTTTTAAAGTCCTGACTTAATCCTTCAAGGAAACGTTGCCGACGGTAACTTTCAATCGCCTGTTCTACAATGGCCTGCATGGATTTCCCATCGTACCGTGCAAGCTCGCGAAGCGTTTTCTGATAGGATTCACTTATTCTTACTGTTGTCATGTGCATAGTTCAACCTCGGAAATCATTTGATAATCGAATACAATTTTGCATGCAATAAAGCAAGCAATTTTTACACTACAGAGGGACAGGATAGCAACCCTACAATTCAAGGACATCAGAAAAAAGACTTCCCACAATGGAAGCCTTTTTTACTTTATCCATATTTTGTCCCCACCTTTCATCTTCAATTTAATCCGCTAGGAATGCTGTGATAAACTGAGCCCATCGATGGCATTGAGCGCATCTCGTCGTAGATGATCGCAAATGCCTTCTGCTTGAGCAGCT
>JBAXON010000190.1:0-6582 GCA_037133255.1 Deltaproteobacteria bacterium | reverse complement strand
TTAAGCCTCTTATTTTCCAGAAGAAAGTTATTTTTTTCCAGTTTGTCATAAAATTCTTTGCCCAACTTCTTTTCGTCATCAATGGTGAATTCAGCGCAACAAATGCTTGTACGAAAAAAGATGAGTAAGAATAAAACGGTAAAAAATATGTATCGATTTTGAAGAAGTTTACGCATAATCAGGTATCTCGCTTATTTTATATCGAATATCCAGTTATAAATTTTTCAAGGTTTTCGAGCAGGCATTGAGTGTAAAATTAATATCGCTATCGCTGTGTGCAAAAGATAGAAATGCAGACTCCAATTGTGATGGCGCCAGCCATACGCCATTTTTCAACATGCCATGAAAAAAACGCGCAAACATCGCCATGTCTGATTTCTGGGCGGAAGTCAAATCATTGACAGGGCCTTCCTGGAAAAATATCGTGAACATCGAATAAACGCGGTTTATACAAACAGCAATCCCTTTTGCTTTGAACAATTTTTCCATCTCCAGGCAAATCTGATTCGTTTTATCACTTAACGCGGCAAAGGAATTAGCTTTTGTTTTGAGGATATTAAGGGTAGCAATTCCCGCGCTCATTGCCAGCGGATTACCGGAAAGCGTGCCCGCCTGATAAATATCTCCCAGGGGCGCGAGCCTTTCCATAATTTCTTTTTTGCCGCCGATTGCGCCTACTGGCATTCCCCCACCGATTATTTTACCAAGGCAAGTCAGGTCAGGTTTAATGCCGATTAAATTTTGATAGCCGCCAAAGGAAAACCTGAATCCCGTGATCACTTCGTCAAAAATCAGAACGATGCCGTTTTTCGCCGTTAGTTCTCGAAGTTTTTTCAGGAACGATTCGTTGGGCAAAATGACGCCCATATTACCTGCTACCGGCTCTACGATAATGGCAGCAAGGTCAGAACCATAGCGGTCAATAGCTGCTTGAACTGTCTCAATATTGTTGTAGGGAAGGCTTAAAGTCAATTGCGCAATTTCTTCAGGTATTCCCGATGAGCCGGGGATACCAAATGTAGCTACACCGGATCCTGCTTTTATCAGGAGTGAATCTGCATGACCATGATAGCAACCGTCAAATTTTGCAATTAATTTTCTGCCGGTAAAACCACGCGCCAGACGGATGGCGGTTATCGTTGCTTCCGTGCCGGAACTGGTCATCCGTAAAAGATCTATGGAAGGAATAGCAGAGCATATTAACTGAGCCATTTGTGTTTCAGCTTCAGTCGGTGCCCCGAAACTGGTGCCCCTTTGAGCGGCATCGCAGATAGCTGCGACTATTTCGGGATGAGCGTGTCCTAAAATCATAGGTCCCCAGGAGAGAACATAATCGATATATTCTCTGCCTGCGACATCATAAATCTTACTTCCTTTTGCCTTGCTGATAAAGACTGGATCTCCACCCACAGCTTTCCATGCGCGCACAGGACTGTTCACGCCGCCGGAAATTACAAGGCGTGCTTGCGAAAAATAATCTGTTTTAGTTTTATCCATTAAAAATACTCCGGAGATTTTTTTTTGTATTCCTGAATGCTTTCCAATATCAGATAATCAGAAATCCCTACAGAAGTTGCAATGTCCTTAATCAGTGACGAGATTTTTTCATCTTGAGAATGCAGCATGGTAAAGATGTTGTATTTTCCTTGAAATGCCGGATTTCTTTGGTAGCAATGGGAAACAGAGCGGGATGCAGATAACATCTGGCCTGCTTTTTCTACCTGATCCGCCGGTACTGACCATACAACCATAGCATTGTTTTTATAGCCTGCTTGCTGATGGCGCAGTATCGCGCAAAATTTACGGATGAAACCTTTTTCCAGGAGCTCTTTTGTTGTTTTCAGAACTTCCCCGGCTTTCAGGCCGCAGGCATTGTCAATTTCTGCAAAAGGAGAGCTGACTACCTTTATATCCTCCTGGATTAGACGGGCAACTTTATTTTGTTTTTCAGTTAATTTTTCCATAAAATAAACTTTATACTGACTGGAAAATAAAATCAAGCTGTGGCTTGCTGCTGCAAATATTGCTTGACAATTGGTACTTGCCCCGTTAAAAACGAAATCACAGAACCCATAGGCATTAAATCTTAGGGAAAGGAGGTGTAATTACTTAAAGGGTTTTGAAATTGATATTATAAACTATTAAAGAAAAAGGAGAATTTAAATGAAAAAAAGTTTGATCTATGTATTGTTGGCAATGGTTTTGGTGGTTGTTAGTGCGGCGTTTGCTTTTGCAGCACCGGAAGCGGCTAAAAGCGCGGTAGCTTCAGGAACAATTGATTACAGCAAAGCTATTGTCATTGCTTGCTCATTGCTCGGTGCAGGTATTGCGATTGGAATCGGCGCAGTAGGTGCTGGTTTGGGTCTTGGGCAGGCAACAAGTGGTGCCAGTAATGCAGTTGGTAGAAATCCCGATGCACAGGGTAAAATCATGTTAACCATGATGGTCGGTATGGCTATGACAGAATCCGTCGCGATTTACGCGTTGGTTATTTCTTTGGTTATGCTTTTTGCCAATCCGCTAATTAAACTGATTGGTTAAAAAATAAATCAGGTATTTTTCAAAGGGAGGAGAAGCAAAAAACAATGGACTTCTTCTCCCTTTATTTAATGAGACTCACATTTCAGAAACGTAGTGCACTGAAATGTGTAAGTCGAATTATCCCCGAAGCGTAGCGTAGGGGGTAGTGACACTGCCTTTCCCGAAGCGAAGCGCAATACCACATTCATTTAATTTACGAGGACGAAGTCTTGTCTTGACAGCAGGTCTAGGTATTGGCAGCAAACCATCCTTCCTAAACTACACAACTTGGCAACGCCAGTAAAAGTCGATGATTTCAGATGGTAAAAAAGCATCAGATAGTCCTACATTAATATTGACTTTATGCTTCAGAAAAGAGTATTTATAAAATAATAAAAGAAGTCTTCTGATTTCCATAATTATTCATCAACTTGTCATACGGGTGGGAAAATGCTTAAGGGAATCCATGATGAACACAGTCGTTTAGTAGGACGCCTGCGCAAAAATGCAGTAATTACTCCCCCCCCTATCTTTTCAACATGTTGTATTTACAAGGCAATATATCTAAACCACAGCTGGACAGGTCATGCGTTAATCCGGTGCAGCATTCTTCGTAGTCTGTTTTGTAAAAGCAATGATCCGAAAGGGCAAGACCATGACTAAGAAAAAGCCCCATTTGACTACATCCGCTTTATTAGGTTCCACAAACACCGCTCTTCGGAACTGGCCATTGGCTTGGATCGTGCTGGCAGTCGGTCTGTTGATTACCGCTGCTGCAACCCTGTACATGAAATCGAGCGTGGAAATAATTGCAAATGTAGAATTCACGGCTGATTGCAACGAAATAAAAAATAACATTTTAAACAGGCTTGATGACCATGCTCGCATCCTGCTGAGCGGTGCGGCATTATTTAACGCATCCGAAACGGTCTCGCGTGAAGAATGGCGTGTTTTTAATAAAGCACAGAAAGTTGAGAAACAGCTCCCCGGTATTCAGGGCATTGGCTTCGCGCTTTTAATCCCGCCGGCAGAACTATCCCGGCATATCCAGAGAATACGGCGTGAAGGTTTCCCACAGTACAA
The DNA here is from genome assembly GCA_037133255.1 of Deltaproteobacteria bacterium. Taxonomy (GTDB): domain Bacteria; phylum Desulfobacterota; class Syntrophia; order Syntrophales; family Smithellaceae; genus FEN-1160. The sequence continues at coordinate 2,979 of JBAXON010000190.1, read as the reverse complement.
ACTGAGGCCGGATGGTGTTCGTGAAATATACTCATCCATTATTTATTTGGAACCGTTTTCCGGTCGAAACCTGCGTGCCTTTGGCTATGACATGTTTTCCGAACCGGTGCGCAGGTCTGCCATGGAACGGGCGCGGGATACTGATACTGCCGCGCTTTCCGGCAAAGTCGTTTTAGTTCAGGAAACAGACAAGGAAGTTCAGTTTGGAACCCTGATGTATGTCCCGGTGTACCATAAAGGTATGCCCATCGAAACTCTAGAACAGCGCCGTGCCGCTATTTATGGCTGGGTCTATAGCCCCTACCGTATGAACGACCTGATGCAGGGAATAATTGGTAACCGCAATCTGGGAAAAGAAAACCAGCTTCACTTTCAGGTTTTCGATGGCGCACAACCTTCAATCCAAAGTCTGCTCTATGACAGTCAACCCAAGGGGGATCAGAAACTCCGTCCCGATGCACAATTCAATCGGCAGATTCCGGTTGATTTTAATGGTCAACGCTGGACACTGCGTTTTACCCAAACCAGCGGCAGTTTAGCCACGATGGATTACATCAGCGTATGGATCACTCTGGTCAGTGGCATTATCATATCATTACTGCTGTTCTCCCTGATTCTTGCGCTGCTTACCACACGTACCAAAGCGCATCTTGCAGAGAATCTGGCGGCGCAGCAGCGGGAAACCAAGGAATACTTAGAAAACCTGATAGACTATGCCAATGTGCCAATCGTGGTTTGGAACCCGCAATTTCATATTATACGCTTTAATCACGCCTTCGAGTCCATTACAGGCAGAGTATCTGGCGATGTCTTAGGCAACAATCTGGAAATACTTTTTCCACCAGACTTGGTGGAGAATTCAATGGAACACATCAAAAGAACGCCATTGGGTGAACATTGGGAATCCCTCGAGATCAACATTCAACATGCCAACGGGTCTGTCCGTACTGTCCTTTGGAACTCGGCAACGATCTTTGCTGAAGATGGAACGACTCCGATAGCGACCATCGCGCAAGGTAGTGACATCACCGATCGCAAGTGGGCGGAGGAAAAGATCAAGGCATCGCTTCTGGAAAAGGAGCTGCTCCTCAAAGAGATCCATCACCGAGTGAAGAACAATCTGCAGATCATCTCCAGCCTCCTCAACTTGCAGACCAGATACGTCAGAGATGAAAAGATGGAAGGAATTTTTCAGGAGTGCCAGAACCGAATTACGGCGATAGCTTCCGTTCATGCACTGCTGTATAAATCAGAGAACTTTACTGAAATTGACTTTGGGGAATATATGCGAAAGATGGCAAATCAACTGTTCCGATCATACACGACAGGCAGCATGGACATTTCTCTGGTTATCCAGGCAGAAAACGTGCTGCTTCCGATCGATACTGCCATTCCCTGCGGCCTGATCATTAATGAACTTGTCACCAACGCCTTGAAACATGCCTTCCCGCAAAAGCCCGGCAAGGGCGAAATTAAAATAGCCATGAATCGGACGGCACTTGGTATAAAATTGCTCTTTGAAGACAACGGAATTGGATTCCCGAAAAGCGCAGATTTCTACCAATCGGAAACGTTTGGAGTGAAACTGGTTCATCTGCTTGTTAAACAACTTGACGGCAGTATCGAGCAGGTTATTGACGGCGGCACCAAATATACTATTATATTCAAAACAACAATGCAACAGGAGGCATAGTATGCCGAACCATAAAATCATGATTGTAGAGGACGAAGAAATTGTCGCCGCGGATATACAGATGAGTGTGGAAAAAATGGGGTATTCTGTCTGCGCCAAAGCCTCGTCAGGAATGGAAGCGATCGAAAAAACTAATTTAACGCGCCCTGACCTTATATTGATGGATATAGTGTTGAAAGGAAGCATGGACGGCATAGAGGCGGCCACACAGATCAAAGAACTCTATAAAATACCCGTAGTCTATCTTACAGCATTTGGTGAAGATAGCATGGTGCAGCAGGCCAAGGTAGCAGAACCCTATGGATACATTACAAAACCATTTAGAGACAGGGATTTGCAAATAGCCATTGAAATATCCCTATACAAGAAGCAGGCGGAAGAAAGAATAAGGAAGATGGAGCTCTGGTTGGCTACCGTGCTCCGTAGTGTCGGCGATGCTGTGATTGCTTCGGACAAAGATCGACAGATAACATTTATGAATGAGGTCGCTGAAAAGCTGACCGGATGGAACAAGGAAGAGGCCCTAGGAAAAAAGTTGACAGAAATACTCAACATAAAAGATCGGGATTTGAATGATCTGGAAAAACACCTGGTAGAAAAGGTAATTACTGAGGGGCTAATCATCAATTTGATAGAAGACCGACTCCTCATTGCCAAAGATGGCAGGGAGCTTCCTATTTCTGATAGTGCCGCGCCGATCAAGGAAGACAACGGCGAAACTCCAGGCACAGTAATTGTTTTCCGGGACATCACCGTAAGCAAACAAGCCGATGAAGAAAAACACAATCTTGAAGAACGCCTGCAAAGAGCCGAGAAGATGGAAGCATTGGGATTGCTGGCCGGTGGTGTTGCTCATGATCTCAACAATGTTTTGGGCATAGTCGTAGGTTACGCGGAACTCCTTCTGGATTCGGTTGACGAGAAAAGCCCGCTGAGAAAAGATCTGACAACCATATTTGACGGAGGTCAGAAAGCAGCAGCAATAGTTGAAGATTTGCTGACCTTGGCTAGAAGAGGTGTCGCAGATAGAAAAATCATCAATCTAAACAACCTTATCGGTAATTTTAAGAAATCACCTCAATGGTCGAAACTGCTTACCTATCATCCTCATGTCTCAATTAAGACCGACCTTGATCCGGATTTACTCAATATCTCCGCATCTTCTATCCATCTGGAGAAAACCTTGTATAATCTTATTTCCAATGCCTCTGAAGCCATGACTAAGTGCGGTAACATCACCATTAAGACAAGCAACCGGTATATAGATAAACCCATTTCCGGATATG
>JBAXON010000189.1:0-6584 GCA_037133255.1 Deltaproteobacteria bacterium | reverse complement strand
CGCCGTACATCCCTCTTCACACAAGTCAGGATCAATGAAATTATCAATTTTTCCCCAGTGTTCGCCCGCTTCATTTGCCGCTTCCAGCAACCTGAGATTTCCCTTGCCGATAAGCCGGTCGGGCAGCTTCTGAATCCACAGATCCTTTCGGGCCTCTTCCGTTTCTTGCCTCAGATCGATTCCGAAAGGATCGAAAACGGATGCCGGAGCCGGAAACGCTGCGCCGGCTGCAATATTTGATGCCCCGCCGTAGGTTTTAGCGAAGTTGACAAAACAACCTTCCTTGCTCATGGTTACACCGAAATTTCTTAACATCAGGGGAAGAGAAAATACATTGCCCAGCATATTCACTCTGAATCCTGCTTCCAGCAACAATACCTTCTTCTTCCTTTTGGCCATCTCTCGCGCGACCGTTGAACCGCCGACACCAGACCCAACCACAATGACATCATATTCTTGCTTGTACATTATTTCACCCTCTCATAATAATTTAATGTCCTGAAGCAAAACTCTTTTTTTTATAAGGAAGGATGATTCCCTTCTGCACATTGTTTGATTTCCTTTAACATTTGCTTCTGCATGATTGAGCTTGGCAATCCAACCATAAAATTTAACAGCCCCTGCAATGCCGGATTTGAATAATTCCAATCGGCATAAGCACGGGCGATCAGGCGGGTTTTATTTCCCGGCAGAGGATAAAGATTAAAATCCCAATCCCATATTATATACATACTCCCCGGAAGAGGTACAATGAGTTCTTTCTTTTCCGGCGCCGGCATCATCGGCTTTCTGTAATCGGTCAGCAGCAGAATATTTTTTTCTTTTTCTACAGAGACTACCTGCATCCCGATACCATTCTGGTGGAATTTAACAAAATTCCCGGCTTTCAGCTTTTGCCATTCTGGAACTATCCGATACGTATTATGAATGCCAAAACCTAGAAGCCGCTCAAGGCGCTCATAGCTGTAGAATCCGGCACGGTCCTGCCCCATCTGAACAAGCCAGGGCCAGACTTTTTGCGGCGGCGCGTTAATCGTAATTGCCTGAGTCATTTTGACTTTCGGGTTGGGTAAATACATGTCACCCGGCAGAACCGAAGACAGCTCATCATTTGTTGCCCCGCTTGTTAAAAGCCATGGGGAAATTATAAATGCGTACCCGGCGATAAAAACGATAACGATCGCTACCGCTATAGTGGCCTTCATGGCCTTTGACGGGGCTTTGCTCATGCTGATCCTCCTTAATTCTTAACGTTTCTGCGTAACCAATCCACCCATGCATCAAACCCTTCTCCTGTCTTTGCGGAAATCGAGAAGATTTCTATGTCCGGATTAAGTTTCTTTGCATAAGTCTGCACCTTCTCAAAATCAAAATCAAAGTACTCTGCACAGTCAATCTTGTTGATGATCATCACATCAACAATTTTAAACATCAGCGGGTATTTAAGGGGTTTGTCGTGCCCCTCACAGATACTCAGAATCATCACATTTTTTGTAGCTCCTGTGTCAAACTCGGCCGGACAGACAAGGTTCCCAACGTTTTCCAGAATTATCAGATCAAGATCTTCTGTTCCTATTTCGTCCAGGCCCTGCTTAGTCATTCCGGCATCAAGGTGACACATGCCACCTGTATGCAGCTGAATTGTGCGGACTCCCGTTTCGGCAACTTTAATTGCATCAACATCAGAATCGATATCGGCTTCCATGACGCCTATTCTCATCTCATCTTTTAATGCGTGAATGGTTCGGATTACAGTCATTGTCTTGCCGGAGCCAGGGGAGGACATCAGGTTGATAAGAAACGATTTCTCCCCCTTCAGCCTTTGCCTGAGCAAATCAGCAGCCCTGTCATTGTTATCAAGAACGCTTTTCTTGATTTCAATAATTCGAACTTTATCCATTTGGTTCCTCCGCAGCTGTCGAAGATGATTCTTTTATCGCGATTTCTTTTATGAATAGACCTCGGCCATCAATTACATCACATTTTTCACTGCCGCAAGCCGGACACTTCAAATCTGATTTTGTCGGATTGTAGGTTGTTGCACAATCCGTACAAAACACGCTGGCTTCGATTGTTTCTATCACCAATTCCGACCCTTCGAGCATCGTTCCATCGACCACATCGGGATAGAACTCATGGAGATACCGCGCTTCAATCCCGCTTAGCTCTCCTAGCTGCAAGACAACTTTTAAAACTTTTTCAGCATTGTTTTTGACGGCGTATTCCTCCGCCATCTTCACAAAACTTACTACGATGCTCATCTCATGCATGCGGCTTAGTTTTCCCTTGTTAATTTCCGGACAATGCTTGTTTCACAGTATGTAGAGCTATCCGTCCTGTACGAGCTACCGCGTAGGCAACCGCTTTGGCATAGAATTTTCCCCAAGTCCCGGAAGGAGCACTATCGCTGATTCTATCTAGGTGTATTGCGTCAAAATCGCACTGCCTGGTGCACACGCCGCAACCCACACATTTCCTTTGATCGACAATACTGAGGCCACAATGCAGACAACGTTCAACCTCTTTTCTCACCTGCTCTTCGGTAAGTCCTTTACGCAGATCCGCGAATGTGACTTTGGCGGCAGAGGAATCGACCACTCCGGTCTTTTGCCTGGGTATATGGTCATATCCTGATGTATCGAGATTCGTTTTATCCAGCGCCTTGAATTCGCGTTCACGGCCGAGGAACAGATTACGCCCCTGTAAATAGCGATGGATAGACTGCGCTCCCTGCTTGCCTAGTGCAATTGCGTCGATTGCAAACTTAGGACCGGTTACAACATCACCACCGGCAAATACATCGGAAACTGCTGTCTGATAGGAGATATCCACAACCTGAATTCTTTTGCGTTCATCAAGAACAAATTTCTCATCCTTGTCCAAACTCCCCCAGTCGATCACCTGACCGATGGACAAAAGAACTTTGTCAGCCTTCACCATGATTGTTACATTTTCATCATACTTCGGTGCAAACTTGCCGTTATCAAATACCGATACGCATTTCTTGAACTCCACACCAGTCACTTTGCCATTTTCAGCAATAATGCGTTTCGGGCCCCAACCGTTGTTGAAAATGATGCCCTCTTCTTTTGCCTCTTGCTGTTCTTCTTGAAGTGCGGGCATTTCTTCCGCACTTTCCAGGCAATAGAGGTTCACGCTTTGGGCGCCTTCCCGGACTGCTGCCCGCGCCACGTCGATTGCCACATTACCACCGCCGACAACAACTGCCGGCCCGTCAATTTTCACGCTGCTGTCCGTGTTGACATTGCAGAGGAAATCAATGCCGTTGATGACGCCATCTTGCTCTTCCCCTTCGATGCCGAGAGATGAACCCTTCTGGGCGCCGATGGCTATATAGAATGCGCCATATCCCTCTTTGCGGAGATTTGTAATTGTAGTATCTTTACCAATTTCAACGCCTGTCTTAAATTCTATACCCAATTCTTTCAGGATGTCGATTTCCGCATTGATTACATCCTTATCCAAACGGAAAGAAGGGATTCCCAACGTCAACATTCCGCCAAGTACCTTTTGCTTCTCAAACACGGTTACCTGATAACCCTCAACTGCCAGATAGTAAGCGCAGGAAAGGCCTGCTGGCCCGGAACCCACGACCGCCACTTTCTTACCTGCCTTCTCTATTGGATCGAAATCGCTTTTTATTTTCGGTACGAACCGGGCATTGGCATCGAGATCCTGATCGGCAATGAACATCTTGACCGCATCGATGGCAAGCGACTCGTCCACGGCACCGCGTGTGCATTCGTCTTCACAGGGATGAGGACAGATCCGGCCACAGACCGCCGGGAACGGATTGTCTTTCTTGATAACTTCCAGGGCTTCTGTATATTTGCCCTCGGCGGCTTTCTGAATGTAGCCCTGTACGGAAATATGTGCGGGGCACTTGGTTTTGCAGGGCGCCGTGCCTTTGTCTGTCACGATGGTCCGGGCCTGGTAATTTTCAACGCACTTATCCTTGCCCCACATTCTATCCCGAGAGGTCTCGAATTTGCCGATCTGGTCCTCCTGCGATTTACACAAACCGTCACCCAGCTTTATGGCGTTTACAGGGCAGATGTCCACGCAGCTGCCGCAGGCCACGCATTTCTCGTCATCGATTTTCGCGCGGAAATTAGAAGAGCTGAATGCACCGCCGCTGTATTTCATGATGACCTTGAATCCGCTGCAGGAACAACCGCAACAGTTGCAGACATAGGATGATTCGCCATCTCCCTCTGTCGTAAACACGGTATGTACAAGACCGGCTCTTTCAACTTTGTCCAAGACCTCAATTGCTTCTTCTTTGGTAATCCTTCTGCCTCTTCCTGTTTTCTCATAAAATTCCGCAGTCGGGCCAAGCTGGAGGCAGGTTGCTTCGATGGGATGCTCACAGCCTTTCCCTAACATTTTCGCCGCCCGGCGGCAGAGACAATCAGCGACGGAATACATGTCTGTATTGTTGATGAATGTCATGACGTCTTCATGGGAAAGAACCTTCTGTTGCGCCACTACTTCCTGCATGACGGGAACTACTCTCATCAAGCCGCCATCGGCCGGTGACAAATTTCTGACCAGCCACGCTACCTCTCCGGGCGCCTCGACAAACAATTCCGCCATCTCTTTATCAAGGGTGCGGGAGTCTATCAAGTATTCATAGATACCGGGAATGAATGGGGCTAGCCGATAGTAGCGCTTCCCATTAACAAAATGCACAAAGATGGCTCCGTGATCCGCCATATTCCAGAGCATCTTACCGACCTCTTCTTCCGGCCGACCGGTCTTTTTGGCATAATCTTCAACGGAGATGGGTGTCCTGGTGAGATGCATTCCCAGCTCACACTCCTCAGCGGATATCAACTTCTTCAAGATCTTCGTCCAGGCTGAACCCTCCGGTATCGGTCCGAAACAAAGACCACCAAAGAAACTGATGCGGTTAATAAATTTACAGTGAGCGCTTATCAACATAAGAAAATCTCCCCTCCAGGTTGTTTTATAACTGTTTGTTTTGTCAGTACCCATTGACAATAACTTCTGTGACATTATCTACGGTTCCAACAGGTTTCCCTTATATGACCGGCTTATGGGCCTTGCGACCGTAGACACGTTCATAGGCCTTGCAGAAAGGGCACAAATCCCCTTCAATTTTCTGGACGAACCAATATGCCGCTCCGTGTTGTTTTTTCCGGGCATGTCTGCAGACAGGACAGTTCATGCAGACCTTTGCCAGGCTGCGATCCATCGAAGATATTTTTTTCCTTTTTTTCATTGTTGCTCCCACCATTACCACTCTCGTCGCCGAGTATCCACCAAAAAATATTCAGCTTCGTTTTGTTTTGAATATCCTCAACCTCGGCTGCATTTCGTACTCTGGCAGTCAACCGCCCGGTTATCTGCCGCTCCGTGTGCAATGGCCAAAGCCGTCACGTTGAGGGCTTTGGCCAATATATCTGATACTTCTATTTCCAGCCTAAGATTTCTTGAGCGGGAGCAGCGGCGTAAAGTCATAATTCCATTTGTCATAAACGGCCTTCAGCTCACTTGCCTTTACATCGGCGCCTATTGTATCAGTTGCAATCATGCCTTTAGCCTCTGTGATTCCTTTAGCAAAGACCTTGGAGGCCGCATCAAAAGCAGCTTTCTTATCCGATAAGGCAGCTTCTCCTGCCAATTTTTTCCAGCTTTCTTCCAGGGAGGAAATTTTCTTATTTATTTTATCGATTACATCCTTCTTCTCAGCTTCTGTCATGACTACAAAGGCAGCCTTGTCAAAAGCAACCTTGGCCTCCTTATATGCCTTTATGGATGGAGTGAATTTCCCATCTTTTACCATCTCATTAGCCTTAGCCAAGATAACCATTGCTGCTGAGTATTGAGCCGGAGCAGCCTTGTCCGCACCTTTAGCCAAAGCAGCATCTTGTGCCAGCGAAGCTTGCTTGGCATCGAATCTCATCACCCAGGGAGCTTCGTTGCACGCGGTCAAAATCAGGGCAAATCCCAATATTACTATAAAGGGTGTTGCAAAACGTAAATGTTTCATAACTATACCTCCAACGATATTTTAAGTATTAACTATATTATAATTCTTTATCCACACGATATGTATATTTACTTAACTTCTTACTTACCCTTAGGATCATTCAAATATGCATACGCTTCCCGCCCATATCCCATCTTGTACGCCACTGCCTTCATGCAAGCGAAGAGGGCAATCGCCATCATACCTATGCCAGCCATGATTGCTTCCGGACGTTTGAGATAGATCCAGGCAAACCCTTCAATAAACATAGCTACCTGGAGGTACAAGAGAGGACGGATGTACACATCAAGATATACCGAACGTTTGGTACTTGTTTTAAAATAGTCTGCCAACCGGTAGATAGCCATACATATAAATGACAGCCCGAGCCAGCCGATATAGTTCTGTACAGGCACACCGCCAGCAATGTGAGACATCCACGGTCCGCCATCATGCCATAACCACCAGCCTCTTTGCACGGCATCCAAGTCAGCCGGAAGATCATAAGATGTTGTGACCAGGCAACCTATAAATGAGAGTACGAGTAAAGGCAATAATTTATTGAACC
>JBAXON010000188.1:0-6606 GCA_037133255.1 Deltaproteobacteria bacterium | reverse complement strand
GGGCTTGGATGCCAAAATTGTTGATCTTCTCAATATCTGGACCGGGCAGCCAAAGCTCGACGCCTGGGAAGAAGTTGTCAGCAAATTTAGTAATCCGCCTTTTGAAGTATGCATCGGCATTGTCGGCAAATATGTGAACCTGACCGATTCTTACAAAAGGCTTAATGAGGCTCTGGTGCATGGCGGGATTGCCAATAATTGCCGGGTGAAATTAAAATTTATTGATTCGGAAAAAGTGGAATCAGATGGGTTGGGAAGTGATCTTGATGACGTTGATGGAGTTTTGGTGCCGGGAGGCTTTGGCATTCGCGGGATTGAGGGCATGATTACAGCGGTAAAATTTGCGCGGGAAAACAGTATCCCTTATTTTGGAATTTGTCTTGGTATGCAAATGGCCGTGGTGGAATATGCCCGCAATGTTTGCGGCCTGGCTAAAGCCAACAGCTCGGAATTTGATTTCCAGACTTCCTATCCGGTAATTGATTTACTGCCCGAGCAGCGCGATGTCACTGATAAGGGTGCTTCCATGCGCCTGGGAGCCTGGCCGTGTGTTGTAAATCCCGATTCGTATGCTTTTGCGGCTTACGGGCAAAAGGAGATTTCAGAGCGGCACCGTCATCGCTACGAGTTTAATAATGACTACAAGAAAATATTGACTGATAAAGGATTGCAAATAACCGGCGCGTCGCCCGATGGCCGTCTGGCGGAAATTGTGGAAATCAAGGATCATCCCTGGTTTCTGGGCTGTCAGTTTCATCCCGAGTTCAAGTCACGGCCAACCAAGCCCCACCCGCTGTTTAGTAAATTCATTGAAGCGGCGCTCAGGCAGGCCAAGGGCAAATCATAATAATCACCGGCAAAAAAACTAAATCTCAGACAGGGCAAGCAGAGCAATCATAAATAAAGATTGCTATATGCTCGCGCAGAGCACTCCAACTACCAAGTCAATAACTTCCACTTTGGAATTAAAGTGCACCATCCATCTTCGGCCTTGATGGAAGTTCTTCGATCTTCCCTTTGGTGTTATCGCCTTTGCCATCCTTGTTCTTGTTTATACTTGTCTTACTACCAACTTGTTTGGATCTAGGACCTGTATCACCCGGTTGTTTTGATTTTGGTGTGGCCATCTGATCACCGCATGTCATTTCAGGTTCACACTCATGGTCGTCGTGCTCCTGCGCTTGAGACAGCGTTACTGATGCGACCAAACCCATAACAACCAAACAAAAAATTACCATACTTAATTTTTTCATAAACTACCCCTTTCCCTTGTTATTAATTTTTAACCAATACATTATAATGCTCACCTTAATGAATTGCCCCTGCGAATCTTTCATGGTTATATGTCACTTAATTTAACATAACTTTATTCCGCAATATTAAAGATGGGTTAAAAATATTATGTCATCTCCTTTGCGCGCTGGGCAAGGATCTTCTGGAGTGCCGCTTCGTCTTTCGGGAAGGTAAATACCATAAACAGAAGCAGGACGCCGCATACTAACCAAAACAGGTTTGCTATATTGAAAGCAACAAGCCTACCAAAGGCAACAATGAGCATGCTGATGATAACAGGACCGAAACCCTTGCCTAGATCATCTGTAAGATTGAACAGAGAAAAAATTGATCCTCTGGTTTCCGGCGTGTTGACGTTGAGCAGCATGGCTTTGACATTGGGGCCGGTAATCGTCATCAAAAATCCGGTGAAGAGCCCGATCCCTACAGGCAGTCCCACCGAACCGGTAACCTGATATGGCGGGAGATTTAAAAGAACGGCCATCGGTATTATTCCCAGCAGAGTAGTTGACCCGCATAGCAGTGGCAGATACTTCGGATTTTTATTGTAGAGTTTATTGCCGATGAGGCCACCGATAAATCCGCCGAATATAGCCCCGCCGCCTACTGCCATAACGATCGTTGTAGCTGCTATTATTGAATATCCCTTTTCCTGTGAATAAAAATCGTTGAGGAAAATAAAGAAGACGCCCCAAGGAACAGTTCCCGGAATCCCCTGAAGAAAAACCATTATGTTCGATTTAATTTTAAAGATTTCCTTGTAAAGAGTCCAGTTGATGCGTGCTGTGTACACTTTGCCGCTTTCAATCAGCTCCTGAAGGCTGTCTTCTGATTTCCCAAGCTTTGGTTCTTTTACCGTAAGAGCGAAAAGAATAATTAGGATAAAATTAGGTAGCCCGACAATGATAAATGGCAGTCTCCATCCGTGCTCAGGACCTATGGCGCCTGCAAGCAACTGCCCGAAGGCTATCCCGAGACCCTGGGCTAAACCAATGTATCCCACAGCCGCAGCTCTTGTATTTCGTGAAAAATAGTCACCGATCAGCGAATATGTAAGAGGGAGAGCGCCGCCTATCGCAATTCCTGTTGCTGCCCGCAGCCAGAAGAGCTGGTCGTAGCTCTGCGCAAACCCGGTCAGCACGCACGGAATTTCGCCGAAAATTATCACCACGATAAAAAGGTTTTTGCGCGAAATCAAATCTGTGAGGTAGCCGATGCCAAGAGTGATGAGCCCACCGAGAACCCAGAAGGCAAAAGAAATATTCCCGCCGAGTTTAATATCGCGCTCGGCCGGTGTAAAACCGAATTCGTTTCCTATCTGAGTAAGATTGGGCGCCATTAGATTCTGATCAGCGAATAGAAACAAGCTGATAATCGCCAATAGGATTACTGAATACAATTCTTCCCTTCCAAATCCTGATGCTTTATTCATTGAATCTCTCCTTTTGATTGTAATATCAACATAACACGACGGATTCCTATTCTTTAGTTTGCGGCTTTTTCTATTTTAAACATCAGCGACCCATGCGCTTCAAGATTAAACGAAAGCGAATCAGAAAGGACAAAGCGCTTGCCGCTTGCATGTTCGACAAGCGTCACTTTATCCTTTTTGAAAAGTAAATTAAGATCGGCAATATTGATTGTCTTGACCTGCGGCTTATCATCAAAATTGAATATCGAGCAGAATCCCTGATCATTGACCAGTATTTCAGGAATCTTTTTTTTCAACAGATCAGGAGAAAAAGTTTTTCCTCCGGCTGTTGTCTTAAAAACATTAATGGCCTCCGTAAGATTATCCATTTCTTCTTTGCCGTATTCCACCATCTTGTCTGACGTCACAAGCATTCCGCCGATGGTCATAACCGCGTTATAAAGTGATGCGCGTTCCGGTGCGGTAAGCTTTGTTTTAGAAGTGCGAAGCATCAGGCAGTCCGGGTCATTAATCCAGAAACGTTTGTCCATAAATGTGCGCACAAGGCTGTTTCGAAGAGCTCCCCGTGTTTCGAGGTTACTATCCGAATTAAGCAGACTTTCGGTAAATTTAACTTTCCAGTAGGGCGCAACGTCACAACTGACACGCATCGCATCCATGTAGCCAATAGCCTGACCAATCGGCATGCCGCATCCCAGAAGAACCGTTTCTTTGCCTACTTCTTTGCGGATAAACTCGCATCCCGTTTTCATCACTTCTGCGCGCGTCATGGACTGGTTGTAACGCTTGCCGGGAAGAGATGCAGCATACATAAAATCAAGTTTGATATAATCAAAACCCCATTCATTTTTTATCACGCGGAAAACTTCTTGAAGATGTGCAAGCACCTCGGGATGGGTAATGTCGAGTGCATAAAAACTTCCGCTCCAGTTGGGATTAAACCCCGCCGAAACGGGCTTGCCCTTTTCATTTTTCAAAACCCATTCATTGTGATTAATAAAAATATTCGATTTACGTTCGCAGATAAACGGCGCAACCCACAGGCCGGGAATATATCCGGCCTTTTTGATCGCAGCGGCCATCGGTTTCATCTTGCCCTCAAACGAGGGTTTAAGATTCAGCCAGTCACCGACCATTGATTGATAGCCGTCATCAATCTGAAAGAAATCAAACAGAATGTTGTTTTTCTCGGAGAACGCGAGATTCTCCATAATAATATCGTAACTGATTTTTGTGTAATAATAGTACCAGGAACACCAGCCCACACGCATTGTATCGATAAACGAAACTTTTGCATCCTTACCTACCCTGTCCGCATAGCTGTTGAGCGTTTCTGTACAGTTCCCTTCGCGTATGGCAAGCTCATCGAGCGCGATTGACTCATTGCTTTTAAAAAGTTTGTCCATATCCCAGCGGATAACAAGCGTATGTGTCTTGAATTTTCCAAATATCACTGAGTATTGCACAAACTGATTAAAAGGAGGAAGCTGACCGGCAAAAAGCCCCTGTGATGTTTTGCGATTGCCTAAGAAGAAAAACATCTCAGAGATGTGATTGCCATTTTTACCGGTGGGCCAGTTGGTAATATTTTCCTGAAGCGCTACCATAAAACTGGCACGAGGCTTACGCTGCAAGTCGTTTAGCCCAAGCGCACCGGAATAACTCCACGACTGGAACCCTTCTTTTAAGAGAGCAAGATCTTCTGCATCATCATCTGTAGATATTTCGCAGTTGAGCATAAATTCTTTTATCAGAGTTGGTTCTTTAACTTTAAGGGTTCCGCAAAAACGATCATTCTTGAAGGAAAGAGCTGCTTCGGCCTGCGAAAAGGACGCCGTCATCCTGCCTTTTTTTTCTGAAAGGGCTACAGTCTCACTGCCATCACGATACATTACCGTACACGATCGAAATTTTACATCCATGAAAAATCTCCGTGAGGCTGTTGAGGTCGGATTAAAAGCCAATATTATTGATTCAGGAAAGTTTTAAAAAAACAGGTTTTAAAGTTCATGCTAAAAGCTCCCTAAACCAGAATCCTGAATTTTTTATATATCTTTCGAGTGTATTGTAATTCACATAAATAAGTCCAAAGCGTGGTCGTAACCCCTTCTCCCATTCAAAGTTGTCGGTTAAAGACCAGACAAAATATCCTGATATATTCATGCCCTCTTTTTGAGCTTTAAGAATTTGTTGCAGATGCGATTTGAAATACTCAATTCGTTCATCGTCTGATATTTTCCCGTCAATCAATTCATCGTTAAAACATGAGCCGTTTTCAGTTACAATTATTTTTTTAATGCTTTCGTAAGATCTGATTTGTTTTATCATTTTATAAAAGCCTTCAGGATAAACTTCTCCCTTTATCTCATTGGCAATTGCGCCTCTTTTATTTGCAGGAATTTCTTTTGCCCAGATATTGGGTATTAACGCGCGTTTTACAACTGAACGGAAATAATATTGCAAACCAATGAAATCGAAATCAAATTTCATCTTTTCAATATCTCCGGGAAGCATAACTTTACTCATTGATTTCAAAAATTTCCAGCTATCAACGGGATAACCCATGCCGAGTGACGGTTCAATAAAAATCCGGTTTATTAAGGCATCAACACGCTCGGCAGCTTTTTTATCTTTTTGTCTGTAAGGTTCTATATATGAGGTGAAATGCGTTGTCCCAATATTTGCATCCGGGACATTAATCCTAACAATTCTGCCACCTTCGGCCTGACATAAATTCGCATGATGAACGGCTTTTCGAAAACTGCTGAATCCTTTCCGACCGGGCGCCATTGTACCAATCATATAACCGGTTAATGTGAAGCTTAAAGGTTCGTTTAAAATCATCCAGTTTTTTACTTTTGAACCGTATTCTTTACTTACAAAATTGGTATATTCCGAAAACCAGTCGATGATTTGTCGGTTTGTCCATCCTCCTTTATCCTCAAGCTCTTGCGGTAAATCCCAGTGATAAATCGTAACCCATGGTTCGATTCCTAATTCCAGACATTTGTCAATTACATTGTGGTAATACTTAACACCTTTTTCATTGATTTCTCCAATGCCTTTCGGGAAAATTCGCGGCCACGACAATGAAAAACGGAAATGTTTAAAATTAAGTGACTTTAACAGATTTAAATCCTGTTCGAATTTATGATAAAAATCGGTCGCAATGTTACCGGTTTCGTTTCTTTCTACTTTGCCTTTTTTTTGAGAAAATGTATCCCAGATGGAAATACCTTTTCCGTCGCTATTCCAGGCTCCTTCTGTCTGATAAGATGCTTGCGCGACACCCCAGATAAAATTTTCGCCAAAATCTGATTTTTTAAAGTTCATATTTTAAATTATTTACAAATTCTATAAATGCTTTTTTCCCACTGTCTGTTCTTTTAAAGACTCCAGCATCCCCTAAAACATCAAGAAATTTGTAACTTACCTCCTTTCTAAAAATATCACTTATTTCAGAATATTGAATTTTCGGATATTTATTTTTCAGATATTTAATCCAATCCTTATGTTTTTGTAAAGACAAATGATTTTCACATATCTCCAAAACATTACTATCGGGATTTAAATGCTGTTCAATCAAATTTAGCTCACCTAGCAATCTGCCCGGAAGAATGGCAAGCCCCATTACTTCAATTAGTCCGATGTTCTCTTTTTTGATATGATGCAAATTCTGATGTGGATGAAATATTCCATCAGGAAATTCTTCAGTGGTACGGTTATTTCTTAGAACCAAATCTAATTCATATTTGTCGTCTTTAAATCTGGCAATTGGAGTAATTGTATTATGTGGCACATTATCGGTATGCGAAAAAATATTCAGCTCCGGATTGGAATACTTTTTCCAGTTTTGATAAATAATTTCGGCAAATTCCACT
>JBAXON010000187.1:0-6645 GCA_037133255.1 Deltaproteobacteria bacterium | reverse complement strand
TTCCCCGAATAATTTATCGAATAACAGGGAGATTTCCCTGTTTCTGTCGTTTATCTCAAGCTTGCCCATAAAGGTATATTCAAAAGTCCCCACGTTTAGCAAAGGCAGTAACCTGAAAACCATAATTCCCTTGCTGTTGGGCTGATTAAAAATAACGCCTCTCTTGGAAAGCATAGTTACTTTTTTTAAAATTTCTTCTTCCGATAATCCACTCGATAGCTTTAACTGTTCCATTGTCTGCGATTTTTTTTCGTTGAAAGCAGCAATAAAATCAACTTCATCTTCCATAATAAAATATTTTAGAAGCTGAATAAGAGTGTCGCTAACAGGAACCGGTGTTCCTCCGGCTTTGCTGATGATGTCGCCGGCTTTGCTGTATTTTTCATTAATATTCATATTTATTCCTCCAATTTTTTGTGATTATAGGGGGACTGTTTTTGCTTGTCAATGGATATATTACAATAGTGATAAATCTATTTCACTCTTTGGCGCAAAACAGCGCCAATAGTGGCTTCCCGAGCAAGTGGCAGATAAACCTGATTATCATTATTGGCTTCTTTAAGCTCTTTTCCGCTGACATCAAGCATCAGGCGAGTGTCTATTGGAATTGTGTCATCCGGCAATAAAAGCTCAACCTCATCGCCTGCGGCCAGATGATTGCGAACACCAACTAAAATCCGTTTTTGTACGGGATCATATTGCATCACAGTTCCGGCAAGTTCATGCGTCTGGATATATTTAATTTTCGGGCTGGTTTCATTTATTTTTTCCCCGGAAAAGGCAAAGCCTGTTGTGTAACCACGGTGAGAGATTTTTTTTAATTCTGCAAGCCATTGCGGATTACATTGATAATTATCCGTATTTTGCATCAGAGTATTAAGCGCCTGGCGGTAAGTGCGGGCGACCACTGCCACATAATGAGTTGACTTCATTCGTCCCTCAATCTTGAGGCTCACAACACCTGCGGCCAAAACTTCCGGCAGATGCTCGAGAAGGCATAAATCTTTGGAGCTGAGTAAATAAGTATAGCGTTCATCCTCTTGCAAAACCATCGGATCTGTGGGACGGGTTGATTCGTAAAGCAGATATTCCCAGCGGCACGCTTGAGTGCAATCGCCCTCATTGGCGCTGCGCTGATTGCGGTATGCAGAAAGATAGCAGCGACCGGAATATGCCATGCACATCGCGCCGTGGACAAAAAGCTCCAGTTCCATTTCAGGCACAGCCTTGGCAATTTCGCCTATTTCCCGTAAAGTTAATTCGCGTGCCAGCACTATGCGTTTTACTCCCTGATCGTGCCAAAATCGGACGGCTTCAGCATTGGTAGTATTGGCCTGCGTGCTTAAGTGAATCGGGAGTTGTGGTGCTAAATTCCTAATCAGCCGGATCATTCCCGGATCGCTGACAATTACAGCGTCAACTGGTATTGCGGCAAGTTCAGGAATGATTTCTCTTGCTTTATCCAGATCGGAATTTCTGGCAAATGTATTGACAGCCGTATAGACTTTAACTCCTTTGGTATGGGCATAATGAACACCTCCTGTCAAATCGGCAAGCGACATTTCGGCAGATTGCGCCCGCAGGCTTAACCCGGACACGCCGATATAAACCGCGTCCGCGCCGTAAAGCACGGCTGTGCGCATTTTTTCCAAATTGCCCGCGGGAATCAGTAACTCTGGTTTTTTCACTTCAAGTTCCTTCAAAAGAATTTCTGAAAAATATCCTATCAGAAAAATTGACCTGACACAAATCAAGGTCAGGGTCAGTTATTTCTTTTCATTTTTTTTGAATTAATATAGGCTTGCACGAAATATCGGGAAATAACAACTTTGTATATTAATTGTTATCCAATAAGGAATGTAAAGAATTATGAAAACGTATGATATTATCGAACTGATAGGAAATACTCCTTTAATTAAACTAAGAAACGAAAACATAGTAGCCAAAACTGAATTCCTTAATCCTGGAGGCAGTATAAAAGATCGTGTTGCCCTTGCCATGATAGAAGCTGCGGAACGTGATGGAACACTGAAGCCGGGAATGAAAATCGTTGAGCCTACATCAGGCAATACCGGAATAGGAATAACACTTGTTGGAATTGCTAAGGGATATGAAGTATTTATTGTAATGCCCGAAGGAATGAGTGAAGAGAGAAAGAACATAATCAAAGTTCTTGGCGGGAATCTTATTCTTACCCCGGATAGCGAAAGTATAGCCGGTGCGATTAGAAAAGCAGAAGAACTCGTTAAAAAATTCAATGGATATATGCCGAATCAATTTCAGAATCCCACTAACGCATTGGCTCACTATGAACATACCGCACCGGAACTCTGGAGGCAGGCAGGAAATAAAATTGACGCCTTTGTCTCAGGAGTTGGAAGTGGCGGAACAATTCAAGGGGTTGGTTCATTTCTTAAGCAAAACAGTCCGAGTGTAACAATTGTAGCTGTTGAACCCAAAAATGTATCTGCTCTTCTTGGTCATGAACCTGGTTTACATCAGATACAGGGAATAGGGGATGGATTTATACCTGACATTCTTGATGTTTCCCTGATAGACATAATAGTTGAAGTTACTGATGATGATGCAGTTGCAACAACGCGTGAGCTGGCATCGAGTAATTCTCTTTTATGCGGGACTTCATCCGGGGCAAACATTTGGGCTGCAAGGCAAATAGCCATTGAACATCCGGAATGGGTGATAGCTACTGTGCTTCCAGATAGGGCAGAACGGTATTTTAGCACTGGTTTACTTTGACCGAAAACTACTACTTTGCTGAAAGTGTGTCAATCAAATCTCCATTACAGGCATAGTTTCCGCACTTGTTCCAGAACTTTCAGTGATTTAACTTCCCGTCCCAGAACATGTGTAATGAAGCCGGTGAGCATGTTGCGGGACTCTTTGGCCAGAGAATCGGAAAGCGCGATTAATTTGATTTTGTCCATATCCATTTCCCTGCCCAAAAGCAATGTCCGAACAGTACCTGCCGAAATCGACTCTTCATATCTTTGGGGATTGGCGCAAGTGCCGCATTTGATTCCGCCCTCGCCTGCATAAAAAAAGTAGGATTTACCATTGGTAACAGGCGTTTTGCAGGTGATGCAATGTTTCAACTCCGGCTCAAATCCGGCTAATTTCAGCAGACGGATTTCGAAAAAACGCACGGCTGCCTCTGACGATTTTGAAGTGCCCAGAATCTGCAGAAAGTCCTGTAAAAGTTTAAATACGATTTCGTTCTTTTTACCTTCCGGGCTGAAATTATCGACAAGATCAATGAAATAGGATGCAATCAGAGTTTTCTCCAGATCCTGACGGATGGCGGAATAGTGGTTAATGATATCGCAGGATTCGATGAAGGCCAGCATATCACGGTTTTTGCGGGTGAAGATGATATTAGTCAGGGAAAAAGGTTCAAAGACATTGGCAAAACGCTTTTTGCTATTTTTAGCGCCTTTGGCTATTCCCTGAAGTTTGCCGAATTCATGGGAGTAAAAAGTGATGATTAAATCTGATTCCCCGTAATGAAGTGAGCGTAGAACGAATCCGGTGGTTTTAAAGCTTTCCCTAGCGCCCATCGTACTTGATATCTCCGCCGACGATGGTCAGCACCGCCCGTCCCTGCATTTCCCGTCCATGAAAGGGAGAGTTTTTACCTCGGGAACGAAATGCTTTTACATCAACTGTCCATTTAGCTTGGGGATCAATTACAGTGATATCAGCGTCCGCTCCAGACTTAAGAGTTCCCTTGGGCAGGTTCAGGATGCGTGCGGGGTTTGTGCTCATTTTGGTAATCAATTCCGGCCAGGAGATCACGCCATCGTGGATTAGTTGTAGGCTTAAACCGAGCGACGTTTCCAAACCGCTGATGCCGCAGGCGGCATATTCAAACTCTACCTCTTTATCGGTTCGTCCGTGAGGTGCATGGTCACAGGCAATGGCATCGAGTGTTCCATCGGCCAGCCCTTCTTTAATCGCGGCCAGATCATCAATGGCCCTCAAAGGCGGATTGATTTTAAAATTAGTATCGTAGCTTTGCAGAGATTCATCAGTTAATGTAAAGTAGTGCGGCGCTGTTTCCGCAGTTACTTTAAGCCCTCTTTTTTTTGCTTCACGAATCAGGCGCACGGAACCGGCGGTGCTGACATGGGCGATGTGGACAGATGTTTTAGTGAATTCTGCGATCAAAATATCGCGTGCGACCATTGCCTCTTCCGCTATAGAGGGAATTCCGCGCAGTCCCAGAATTGTGGAATAATAACCTTCATTCATCAAACCGCCGCCGGAGAGATTGGTATCTTCACAATGTGAAATAACCGGCAAGCCCAGTGAAGAGGCATATTCCAAGGCCCTGCGCATCAAGGCGGCATCCATTACAGGTTTGCCATCATCGGAAAGGGCAACAATGCCGGCTTCTTTGAGATCCCAGAATTCAGTCAGTTGAGAACCAGCGGAATCTTTGCTGATTGCCCCGATGGGATAAATATTGGCTAGAGAAGCTTCCACTGCTTTTCTTTTGATAAATTCGGTGATGGAGCGGTTATCGTTAATCGGAGAACTATTAGGCATGCAGGCAACCGAAGTAAACCCACCGGCAACGGCGGCGGCGGCACCTGACGCAATAGTTTCTTTGTATTCCAACCCCGGTTCGCGCAGATGCGTGTGCATGTCAATCAAGCCTGGAACGATGATCATTGAGGCAAGATCAATAGTTTTCGTTTTCCCCGATGATTTGGCATCGAGAGTTTTTGCAAGGCGCGGAGCAATCTCCGTGATCTTTCCATTTTCCAGAAGCACATCAGCGACTGCATCCATTTTTTGGGAAGGGTCAATTACCCTCGCGCCGGTTAACAATAATTTCATTCATTACCTCCGGTAAGCAAGTACAGTAGCGCCATTCGCACGGCCACGCCATTATTGACCTGATCGAGAATTACGGAACAAGATGGATCATCGGCAATGTCCGGCGATATTTCCACACCGCGATTCATTGGTCCCGGATGCATGACGATAACATCTTTTTTAGCAAGTTTTATATTGTTACGGTTCAGGCAATAATGTTGGGAATATTCGCGCAGTGACGGAAAGATGCTTTGATTCTGACGCTCTAGTTGAATACGCAGCATCATCACAACATCGGCATCAACGATAGCATCTTCCAACTTGGTGTGAACTGCAACCCCCATTTGTTCAATATTTCGCGGAAGCATCGTCGCAGGCCCGGCAAGAACTATCTTGGCGCCCATTTTAGATAAACCGTAAATGTTGGAACGGGCTACCCGGCTGTGCATGATGTCGCCGACAATCGCTACTTTCAACCCGGCAATTTTTCCTTTCTTTTCTTTAATGGTCATCATATCCAGAAGTGCCTGTGTGGGGTGCTCATGCGCGCCGTCGCCGGCATTGATGATTGATTGACGCAGAAGTTTTGCCAGAATGTGCGGAGCGCCCGCGGCACTGTGACGAATAACAATAACATCGGGGTTCATGGCTTCCAGGTTGCGTGCCGTGTCGATTAATGTTTCGCCTTTGACCACGGAGCTGGTGGATGCGGAAATATTGATGGTATCGGCGCTTAGTCTTTTGCCGGCGATTTCAAAGGATGTGCGTGTGCGAGTGCTGGCTTCATAAAATAAGTTAATGACACTCTTGCCGCGCAGTGTTGGAACTTTTTTGATTTCGCGGGTGGAAATTTCCAGAAAAGATTCGGCCGTTTCTAAAATGAGGTTAATTTCATCAACCGAAAGGTCTTTCATGCCGAGAATGTCTTTTTTTTCAAATTTCATAATAATGCCTTAAATATTTTTTAGCTATGCCAAGTAGCTATCAAATGTTAAAAGTTTGATTAGCCTAGCATAATACCAAGTAAGCTTTCAAAAATTAAAATCTTAATGTTTGAAAGCAACTTGCTATTAAGTTCCCTCTTCAATAATCACTTCGTCCTTGCCGTTTTTTTCCATGAGATTGACGCATACTGCCTGCCAGAAAGAAGAGGGCAGATTTTTCCCCACGTAATCGGCGCGAATGGGGAGCTCGCGATGCCCCCGATCAATTAAAACGGCAAGCTGAATCATTTTTGGTCGGCCAAAATCAATTAAAGCGTCCATTGCCGCCCGAATAGTCCTTCCTGTGAAGAGAACATCATCAACCAGGACTACTTTCTTATCATCAAGGTCAAACGGGATTTTTGTTTTGCCCAAAGCCGGTTTTTTGCTGGAGCTGGAAATATCGTCGCGATAAAGAGTGATATCTAATATCCCCAGAGGTATATCCTTATTTTCAATCGCGGATATTTTTTTCTGGAGCCTCTGTGCCAGATAAACGCCACCGGTTCGAATACCAACAAGGACAATATCTTCTATGCCTTTGTTTTTTTCCAGAATTTCGTAGGCAATCCGGGTAAGACAACGGTCTATACCGTCATTGTCCATCACTACTTTAACATTCTTGTTTTCGACCATAAATACTCGACCTCTTTTACGGAATAGCTAATACCAGCTTGCATTGCGCGCGGAAGTTCGGCAAGCAGGCACAAAAAAGCCCTTCCCCATGCGGGAAAAGGCTCTATAACTTTAAGGTAATGTCTTTCATTGCGAATCCCTTTTTCAATCTCACCGGATTAAATTAAAAGGTTTTAATTTGAATCCC
>JBAXON010000186.1:0-6668 GCA_037133255.1 Deltaproteobacteria bacterium | reverse complement strand
GTAAAGACAAAGAAAGAAAACCGGTTCCGGCGTCGCATGCCGAGCACGGCAAGGTTGTCAAGGCCACAACATCGCACAAAAGTAAAAACATTTCTTTCCTCAATAATAACTACACTTTCGAACGATTTATTGTCGGACCATGTAACCAATTTGCTCATGCCGCTTCCATTGCTGTAGCCAAACAACCTGCAAAAAACTACAATCCTTTGTTTATTTACGGTGGCTCCGGTTTAGGGAAAACACATTTGCTCAATGCCATAGGATTACTCACGTCATCAGCTCATCCGGAGCTCAATATCATGTATGTTTCGGCGGAAGAATTTGTCAATGAAATGATCACCTCCATTCGCTATGACCAGATGCCTAAATTTAGAGAAAAATATCGCAGTATCGACTCTTTATTAATTGATGATATTCAGTTTCTGGCAGGAAAGGAAAGGACCCAGGAAGAATTTTTTCATAATTTTAATACCACATGCTTCAGGGAAGCAAATCGTCGTTACCAGTGACAAACTACCGAAAGATATTTCTAATTTAGAAGGCAGGCTAAGGTCTCGTTTTGAAATGGGTTTGATCGCTGATATCCAACCTCCGGAGACAGAAACAAAAATTGCCATTATCGAAAAGAAAATGCAGGAAAGTAAAATTTCCCTTCCAGTTAATGTTGTGCATTATATTGCTTCTCAGGTCAAATCCAATATCCGTGAATTAGAGGGTTTTTTAGTAAGAATTTCTGCTTACTCCTCACTTACAAGCAAGGAAATAGATTTAGATTTAGTCAAGGAAGTGCTAAAAAAACTTGTAAATCACAACATACAGGAAGAAGTAAATATTGAAGAAATAATTAAAGTTGTAGGCGCTCAATTAAATATTAAAGTTTCTGATATAAAAGCTCATAATAAAAACAAAAATATAGTGGTCGCACGTCAAATATCCATGTATTTAGCTAGAAAATTAACAAAGTCATCATTTCCTGATATTGGTCAAAAAATAGGTGGGCGAGATCATTCAACGGTAATATACGCCAATAACAAAATTATAAGCACTATAGATAGTGACCCAAAATTGAAAAATGTAATTCAGGAGATTGAAAATCATTTACTAAACAAAGCATAAACTTTTTTTAAGTGATGAATCAACAAAATATCTGCTGATAATATTGTAAATTTATTATTAAAATAGTATTAGTGAACATATCCACATGCCCTATTACTAATACTATATTTTATATATAAGAAAAAAAGAATAAATATAAAAGGAGGAAAGGATGAAATGGAATTTAAAATAAGTAGAAATACCTTTCTTGATGGCATCCAGAAGACCTTGGGTATTGTAGAGAAAAAAACAACAATGCCAATCTTGAATAATGTCCTTTTGAAAACAGAGAAAAATAAAATTAAAATATTTGCCACTGATCGTGAAATTAGCTTAATTTCAGACTATGACGCGGAAATCATAGAAAATGGTGAAATCACACTATCAGCGAAAAAACTTTATGAAATGGTCAAAGAAATTCAAGGTGAAGTAATTCATGTAACAAAAACTAATAACGTTGTGAAGGTTACCTGCGAAAGGGCTGTATATAAGATACAGGGGTTACCTGCGGATGATTTTCCCAGTATGACAGATGATCAGGAATATAATTTTTGCAATATTCCGGGATTCGTCCTTAAAGATTTGATCAGTAAAACCTCATTTGCCATGGCTAATGACGAAACCAGAAAAAATTTAAACGGAGTTTTATTAGAAGTGTTTTTAGATGATGTGCGTCAAATATGGAGAATGGTAGCAACAGACGGACATCGTTTAGCGCTGGCCAAGGGAGTAACCGTTGAGCATTGTCCTGATCTGGTAAAAGGTATAATTATTCCGCGTAAAGGATTATCAGAAGTAAAAAAAATTCTTGATGAAAATACGAATATTGGAATTGGTCTGCATAAAAATATGCTGATTTTGAAAACGGAAAACACCATCCTGAAAGTGAGTCTGGTTGATGCTGATTATCCTGATTATAAAAGAGTTATTCCTTTAGAAAAGGGAATTAGCGTTAAGCTAGAAAAAGAACCTTTTTTGCATGCTTTAAGAAGAATGAATGTTGTTTCATCGGAACGCTATAGCGGTGTCATTGTTTCTTTTTCTAATAACAAAATGATTCTTAATTCGACAAATCTGGATGTGGGTGAAGCAACAGAGGAAATAGATATTGACTACAACGGGGAAGATATTGATGTCGGATTTAATGTTAATTATGTCATGGATGCTGTTTCAGTAATTCCTGGCAATGATATTATATTTGAATTTGGTCTGGGGTTGAAACCGACGGTGATAAAACCAACAGAAGGTGATAGTTGTTTATGTATTGTCATGCCGTTAAAAATATAAAAATTAAAATCAAGTGTTAAGCGAGGAGTTGAAAAAGCAGCTATGACCCATAAGTATAATGCGGACAGTATTAAGGTTTTGGAAGGTCTGGAAGCGGTACGTATAAGACCTGCCATGTATATAGGTTCCACGGGTAAAGAGGGGCTTCATCACCTGGTTTATGAAGTTGTCGATAATAGTATTGATGAAGCGGCCGGCGGCTATTGTGATACGATAACAGTTAAAATTAGAGTAGATAACAGTATTGTTGTTGATGATAACGGACGGGGAATTCCTGTCGATATTCACAAAACAGAAGGCGTATCGGCGGCGGAAGTTGTTATGACTAAATTGCATGCCGGTGGTAAATTTTCCAATGATTCTTATAAAATATCAGGTGGTTTACATGGAGTTGGTGTTTCTGTAGTTAATGCCCTTTCTAAAGAATGTGAGTTGGAAGTGCGCCGTGATGGTAATGTTTATATTCAAACTTACACACGCGGCATTCCTAATGGTCCAATGGAAATGGCCGGGAAAACCCGCGGCAAAGGAACAAAGGTTACTTTTTTACCGGACGATGAAATCTTTGATGATACGGAATTTAGTTTTGATATCATTTCCAACCGTTTACGGGAGTTAGCTTTTTTAAATTCCGGTGTTAAAATAACTTTAACCGATGAGCGCAATGATAAAAAAAATGAGTTTTTATACAAAGGCGGAATAAATTCTTTTGTTGAATACATTAATCGGAACAAAAAAGTTTTACACAAAAATCCAATTTATATTACCGGTGCAAAAGATGACTGTTCGGTCGAAGTCGCCCTGCAATATAACGAAACTTATCTGGAAAATATTTTTGCTTTTGCCAACAGTATAAATACTACCGAAGGCGGAACCCATTTGATCGGCTTTCGCTCCGCGCTTACACGTGTTTTTAACAATTACGCCACAACCAGTAAAATAATTAAAGACGGCAAAGAATCGCTGCGTGGTGAAGATTTAAGAGAAGGTTTGGCGTGCGTCATTAGTGTGAAAGTTAAGAATCCGCAGTTTGAAGGACAAACAAAAACAAAGCTGGGTAATTCTGAAGTACGTGGTTTGGTCGAAGGCATTGTTTATGAAAAAATCGGCAGTTTTTTGGAAGAAAATCCGTCGATAGCCAAACAAATTCTCAATAAATGTCTGGAAGCGGCACGTGCCAGGGAAGCGGCAAGAAGGGCAAAAGAATTGACCCGGCGCAAAAGCGCCATGGAAGTGGGAGCACTGCCTGGAAAACTGGCTGATTGTCAGGAAAAGGATCCGGCGCTTAGTGAAATTTATCTGGTTGAAGGTGATTCCGCCGGAGGCTCGGCCAAGCAAGGAAGAGACCGGAAAAATCAAGCCATTTTGCCCCTGCGCGGAAAAGTGCTCAATGTGGAGAAGGCCCGTTTTGATAAGATGCTGCAAAATGAGGAAATTAAAATCATTGTTACCGCACTGGGCACGGGCATTGGCACGGGCGATTATGATGTCAGCAAACTGCGGTATCATAAAGTAATCATCATGACCGATGCCGATGTTGACGGCTCTCACATTCGCACACTGCTTTTGACGTTCTTTTTCCGGCAAATGCGGGAATTGATTGAAAGGGGATATTTATTTATTGCCCAGCCGCCTTTGTACAAAATGGTGGACAGGAAAAAAGAGAGCTACATTCAAAATGAAGAGCAGATGAGAAATTATATTTTGGAAAGTGGCGTCGGTAAAGTAAAGCTTGTCATGGCTGACGGCAATCATTTTCCGGTTACCGGCAATAAACTTACCGCGCTGCTTAAAAAAGTTATGCGCATTGAAGATCTTCTGGATCGTTTTGAGAGAGAACACCGCGAAAGACACCTGATTCGTCTTCTGGCCGGGGATTCTGCTTTAAATGATGAATGTTTTAAGAGCGAAAGCAATTTAAAGAAAATTGCCAAAAGGACAGGAACCACTTTAGGTGAAGATTGCGTCGATTATTCTGTCGAAGCCGATCAAGACCATGGCGGATACAAAATAGTATTTAATCTGAAGAAGAACGGGCAAGTATTTGCCAATTGCATAGACAGGGAAACATTTCGCACGCCGCAGTTCACGGAAATCAAATTACTGCTAGGACAGATTTCCATTATGGGAGAGCCTCCTTACAGCGATGTGAGTGACGAATCGCCAACAACGGTAGTCCTTGACAGCGCGAAGGCGTTGGTCGAGCATATTACCAGCTTAGGGAAAAAGGGATTATCGCTCCAGCGCTATAAAGGCTTGGGAGAAATGAATCCGGAGCAGTTGTGGGAAACAACAATGAATCCGGAAAAAAGAACCCTGCTGCAGGTGGGCGTGGAAGATGCCGTTGTGGCTGATGAAATATTCACAACTCTGATGGGCGATCAGGTTGAGCCTCGCCGCGATTTTATATACAAGAATGCTCTGTATGTTTCCAATTTAGATATTTAGTAAATTAAACAAATTTGATGAAGACGGCTCGGAAGCTGCCGCTTTATTTAGAGTAGAGAGGACAAAGAAAATGGAACGTGATATCCACCACAAACAAACATTGGTGAATATAGAAGATGAAATGAAAAAATCCTACATGGATTATGCCATGAGCGTAATTATCGGGCGGGCGATTCCAGATGTGCGCGATGGCCTCAAACCGGTGCATCGCCGGATTTTATTCGCCATGAATGAAGTGGGAAACAGGTACAACAAACCATACAAAAAATCCGCCCGCATCGTCGGCGATATCATGGGTAAGTATCATCCGCACGGCGATATGGCTATCTATGACACGCTGGTGCGTATGGCACAGGATTTTTCATTGCGCTACATGCTGATTGATGGACAGGGAAACTTCGGCTCGATTGACGGCGATCCTCCCGCCGCTATGCGTTACACGGAAATCCGCCTGGCGCGCATTGCCGAGGAGGTCCTGGCTGATCTGGAAAAAGACACGGTCGATTATGTTCCCAACTATGATGAAACCTTGAGAGAGCCATCGCTGCTTGCTTCCCGGATACCGCTGCTCTTGCTTAACGGTTCTTCCGGCATTGCGGTAGGAATGGCCACAAATATTCCACCTCACAATTTAAACGAAATTATTAATGGCACAATTGCCTGCATTAAAAATCCGGAAATAACGGTAGAAAAACTAATGCGACATATACCGGGACCGGATTTCCCGACTGCCGGATTTATTAATGGCCGCGAGGGAATACTTTCCGCGTACAAAACAGGCAGAGGCATTATCCGGATGAGGGCAAGGGCGCTTATTGAAAAGAACGCCCGCAATGACAGAGAGAGCATCATCCTTACCGAATTACCTTATCAGGTGAACAAGGCAACGCTGATTGAAAAAATAGCCGAGCTTGTCCGCGATAAGAAAATCAGCGGAGTTGCCGATTTACGCGACGAATCGGACAGAGAAGGTATTCGTGTAGTAATTGATCTGAAACGTGATGAGAATTCCGCGATCATCCTCAACCAGCTTTACAAATTTACTCAAATGGAAACATCGTTCGGCATCATTATGCTGGCGATATTGGATGGCCGGCCGCACGTCTTTAATCTCAAAGAGGTGATTGAGCAATTCATCATCTTCCGTAAAGAAATAGTTATCCGCCGCACTAAGTATGATCTTGCCCGTGCCCAAGAAAGAGCGCACATTTTAGAAGGATATATAATCGCCTTAAACAATATTGATGAAGTTATCAAAGTGATTAAAGCGTCAAAGAATCCCGCGGAGGCGGTAACAAAGTTATGCGCTAAATTCAAGTTGTCTGAAATTCAGGCTAAAGCAATTTTGGAAATGAGGTTGCAGCGCCTGACGGGTCTGGAGCGGGCGAAGATCGATGAGGAATACAGAGAAGTAACCGCTTTGATTGCCGAGCTTTCTTCAATATTGGCTGATCCGCAGAAAGTCCTTCAAGTTATTATGGATGAACTAACCGAAATAAAACAGCGTTATGGTGATGAACGCCGTACGGAAATTGTTGCCAGCACCGAAGATATTGATGTTGAAGACATGATTGTTGAAGAAGACATGATGGTGACGATCACGCACAGTGGCTATATTAAACGCAATGCTGTCAGTCTTTATAAAAGCCAGCACAGAGGCGGCCGTGGCAAGATGGGCATGGGAACAAAAGAAGAAGATTTTGTCGAAAAAATCTTTATCGCTTCCACTCACCACTACCTCCTTATCTTTACCAATACCGGAAAAGTCCACTGGTTAAAGGTTTCACCCGATTTTGTCATTGCTGCCATTGCATATTCTCCTGCAGGAACGCTTTTCG
>JBAXON010000185.1:0-6670 GCA_037133255.1 Deltaproteobacteria bacterium | reverse complement strand
TGTTTTTTAAAAATAATTACGGATATTATGAACTGGGGAAAAACAAGTTGCTTTATGTCAGCGGCGGCACAGGGACGTGGGGACCTCCGGTACGAATCTTTGCGCCTCCGGAAATTACTGTTATTGATATTATCGGGAAAAAAGCGGAGTAAATAATCTAAAATTCTTTGCTGCGGATAAAGTTTATCGCATTGCGGAAAATTGCCAATCCCTGACCTTCTTCGGGGAGATTTTCTCTTGTCCAACGCGGATGGTTGGTGCGGTGGAGATAGGCTTCAGGGTGCGGCATTAAACCAAAGAGCCTGCCTGTTTCGTTGCAAATACCGGCAATAGCGGAAATAGAGCCATTGGGGTTAGCCGGATAGTCCATTGTGAGCGCGCCTTCAGCCGTGCTGTACTGCAGGGCAACTAAATTCTTTTCTTCAATTTCTTCAAGTATCGCATTGCTTTCCGGAACAAACTTTCCCTCACCGTGGCGTACTGGGTAATAGACAATGTCAATGCCTCTTGTAAAAACACAGGGGCAAAGCGTGTTGGCCTTGAGATACACCCAGCGGTCTTCAAAACGTCCTGAATCGTTAAACGTCAGCGTTGAGCTTTGCTTAGTGAGGTTGCCATCGAGTGCGGGCAGCAGCCCCAGCTTCACCATAAGCTGAAAGCCGTTGCAAATGCCCAGAATCAATTTACCTGCGGCAATAAATTTCAATAATTCTTCGATGAGCATTTCATTGGCGCCGGCAATGCGGGCATGTAAAAAGCGGTTAGCCCCTGCTTTGGCCGAGCCCAAATCATCGCCATCAAGAAATCCACCCGGTAGATTTAAAAAGGTATAGTCAGACAGACGCTTTTCCCCAAAGAGCAATTCACTGATATGAACGATATCGACTTCATCGGCACCGGCAAGCGTGCAGGCATGCGCCATTTCCATTTCACAGTTGGTGCCGTTACCGGTAAGTACTATTGCTTTTACTTTGATCGTCATAAATAAAATCCCGTCTAAAAATTAAGCGGCTTTTGCCATGCTGCTTTGAGTTTGCTTATTTTTTCTTTAATAATCAATTTGCCATTGAGGCCGGTTATCTGGAAGAGCCCGTCGTTGGAAATAAACCCAACTTCCGCGAGAACATTTCCGGCCATGATCTTTTCAAACTTGCTTTGATCCTTCGGATGAATGGTTACCACAAAGCGGCTGGCTGTTTCCGAAAACAAAATATAATCATTGCGCTTCTTGCCACGGTAGGGAACATCCTTTAAATCAACATTCATGCCTAAGTCCCCGGCAAAGGCGGTTTCAATGAGCGCAATGCCCAGGCCTCCATCGGAACAGTCATGACAGGATGCGACAACTCCGGCTTGAATGGCTTTGTGCAGGGCACGATATTTTTTGATGGCTTTTTTGACATCTACCTGTGGCACTTTGTTGCCGATAGCTCCATGCTGGGCGAACCACTCCGATCCGCCCAGTTCATCCAGCGTTTCACCAATGATGTACACCAGATCCTGAGGCCGTTTGGCATCCATCGTCACGGCCTTGCGAACATCTTTGATTTTGCCGATCACTGAATAAAGCAGCGTCGGCGGTACGGAGATTTTTGTTTTGCCTATAGAATAATCATTTTTCATGCTGTCTTTGCCGGAAATACAAGGCACACCAAAGGCGGTTGTGTAATCGTAAATCGCCATATTCGAGCGCACCAGTTGCGCCAGTTTATATTCGCCGTCAGGAGTTTTTGCGGACTGAACAGGATCGCACCAGCAGAAGTTGTCGAGCCCCGCCAGATGATCAAGATCAGCGCCGACTGCCACAGCATTGCGGATAGCTTCATCAATGGCGCAGGCCGTCATGTGATATGTATCAATATCGCTGTAACGCGGGCAGATGCCATGCGCCACTACCACGCCTTCCATGGAAGTAAGAAGAGGCCGCACAATTCCGGCATCAGATGGGCCGTCATTTTGCGCGCCCACCAGCGGTTTGACCACGGAACCACCCTGAACTTCGTGATCATACTGCCTCACAACCGCTTCTTTCGAGCAGATATTCAAACGCGAAAGCATCTGGGCAAAGGCTTTGCTGAAATTGGATGGTTCGGCAAAAGCAGGTTCGGCATTTTTCGGGGCTTTCCATTTGGCTGTCAGTTTCATCTGCGGCACACCGTCATGCAGAAATTTCATATCCAGATACGCCACGGTTTTTTCACCGTAGCGAACATGAAATATTCCAGACTTTGTGAATGTGCCCAGCACCGTGGCTTCCACGCCCATCTTTTTGGCAAGCTCGGAAAACAAGGCTACTTTTTGGGGATCAACTGCCAAGGTCATGCGTTCCTGCGCTTCAGATACCAGAATTTCCCAAGGCTGAAGGCCTGCGTATTTTAAAGGGGTCAGCGCCAGATCAATTTCACACCCGCCGGAATAAGTTGCCATTTCACCAATTGAGGAAGATAGCCCTCCGGCTCCGTTATCGGTGATGGCGCGGTAAAGGCCGCGGTTACGGGCAATAAGCAGGAAATCTGTCATCTTCTTTTGCGTGATCGGGTCACCGATTTGCACAGCCGTTACAGGCGAGCCTTCGTGAAGTTCTTCTGATGAAAAAGTTGCGCCGTGAATGCCGTCTTTGCCGATTTTGCCGCCGGTCATGATAATGATATCGCCCGACTTTATTTCTTTGGTGTGTGTAACCTTACCATTTAGCTTCGCGGGCATGATGCCTGCTGTGCCGCAGTAAACCAGGGGTTTCCCTAAATACCGTTCATCAAAGACAAGGCTGCCGTTGATGGTAGGAATGCCGCTTTTGTTACCGCCGTGTTCCACGCCTTCGCGCACGCCTTCATAAATTCGGCGGGGATGCAGAATGCGGGGCGGCAATTTCTTTTTGTGAAATGGTGAGGCAAAGCAAAAAACATCCGTGTTGAAAATAAGCTTTGAGCCAATGCCTGTGCCGAACGGATCGCGATTGACGCCGACAATACCGGTAAGCGCTCCACCGTAAGGGTCCAGCGCGGAAGGAGAGTTGTGCGTCTCCACTTTGAAAACCAAATTGTGATCTTCATTGAATTTGATCACGCCCGCGTTATCCACAAAGACGGAAAGGCAGAAATCTTTCTTGCCTTTGGCCTTACGGATTTTGGCCGTTGAGCCTTTGATATATTTTTTGAAAAGCGAATCTATTTTAAGTTTGCTGCGGCCATCGGTGTAATCAATCTTGCTATTGAAAATTTTATGTTTGCAATGCTCCGACCATGTCTGCGCCAGGCATTCCAATTCCACATCGGTCGTGTTTTCATCAAGGCCGAATTTCTTGCGGGATTTGATCACGGCGGGATTGCGATAGTAGTGGGCAATGGCTTGCATCTCTTCGAGATTAAGGGCCAAAAGTTTTTCCTGACTGATTTTCAAAAGACCATGCGCGTCCACTTTCGCCAAATTGATTTTGGCTACTTGTGGCTCATCTTTGCCTTGCACTTGCGGAACATGGGCAGGCAGGCCATGATTAAAATCAAAGCCGTTTACGCCTACGACCTGATGGCGCTCGATGAGATCGTTGGCCAGAAGTCCTGAGGCGATTGTTTCCGCATCAGCTTGAGATATTTTGCCGCTGATTAAAAATTGGCGGGACGTATAAACGCTGACTTTGTGTGCGCCGATATTATCACCTAGTAATAAAGTGATTGCTTCACGGGCGGTTTTACCGACGTTGTCAGTCACGCCCGGACGGAAACCGACTTCAATGAGCCAGTCAAAATTTTTAGCCAGCGGCTTATTAATGGAGAAATTCTGAATGACCGGATCAGAAAGCGGTCCTGAGGCTGCTTCTTGTAATTCGGCGGCGCTTAGCTCTCCGGCAATGGTATATACTTCGATGGTGGAAACTTTTGCGACTGCCAAGCCTAGATTGTCGATAATGCGCTTTTTGGTCTTTTCGCCAAGAGCATCACGTATGCCTTCTTTGAACCCTACTTCAATTCTATCCGCCATGAGTTACCTTAATTAACGACTTTTCTGTCTGATATACACCAGACGGTGCGCTTATACCCAAAAGGACACAATAAAGCAACTTACAAATATGTGCCGGAAATCAGTGTAAAAACGCTGACAGTTTGCAAAAAAATGATTTTTGGGCAACACTCTGCAACGGCTTTATCCAAATATTTTCTCAGCCCTTCAATGTGCCGCACTTACGGCATTTTTTTGACCCGCGGAAAAGCTGTGTGCCGCAATTATCGCAGGAAAAAAGTTTTTCTTCGGCTTGAATAAACGCCTCCGTGCCCAATTCTTTCCAGCGAGGGATGGCGCGCAGAATATTTTTCTTGCCTTCCGGCACCGGAAAATTTTCGATCTTTTCGCATGGAAAGCTAATGCATTGATGGCAGCCGACATATCCCTTTTCTATGACGCAACTTTTAATGGCGCAAACCGCGCAATACCAGTAAGGCGAAGCAGAACGACATCCCTTACAGCTAATTTTGTCCGGTGTGTCACCATAGGCTTTGGCCAGCTTTTCTTTTAAGGCCTCATCGCCACTTTCTGAAGCGCAATATATACCGCAGACGCCGCAATAAAGACCACATGGGGCAAGCAATTCCTGATTAATCATTTCATTCCTCCTGCTTTTAGTTTTCCTTTACTTCCCTTTATTTTACCTCATTTTGCTTGACACTTCCACCTTTTAGCCGCTATATTTACACAACATAATTTTTTACCTCTTAATTCTAGCCGGAATATTATCGGGGTTACTAAATGGAAACGTTGCTCTTAGCTGTAATTTTATTTTTTCTCCTGATCGTTTTGGCGCTGCAGTTCTGGCGGGCAAAACGAGGCGATGTCAATCTCACGCCTTTGGAAAGCAAGCTGGACTCATTGCAAAGTTCTCACGAAAGAACCGACCGTTCCGTTCGAGATGAGATTGCCAATTTTCGCGCCGAAATGAAAACTGGCGCCCATCAGGAAAGAGCGGAATTAACCATCTCGCTAAAATCCTTCAGCGATTCAGTGGAACAGAAAATGGCTGCGGTGGGTCAACTGGTTGATGAAAAACTAAAGCAAATTCAGGAAGACAATACGCGTCAACTGGACAAGATGCGGGAAACCGTCGATGAAAAGCTGCAAAGCACGCTGGAAAAAAGATTGGGTGAAGCTTTCAAACATGTCTCGGAGCGGCTTGAACAAGTGCATCAGGGATTAGGTGATATGCGCAATCTGGCCTCGGACGTGGGTGATCTAAAGAAGGTACTCACTAATGTAAAAACGCGCGGCACCTGGGGTGAAGTGCAATTAGGCGCTCTTCTGGAGGA
This sequence comes from Deltaproteobacteria bacterium, assembly GCA_037133255.1. Taxonomy (GTDB): domain Bacteria; phylum Desulfobacterota; class Syntrophia; order Syntrophales; family Smithellaceae; genus FEN-1160. The sequence continues at coordinate 1,376 of JBAXON010000185.1, read as the reverse complement.
AATCCTCTCCCCTGAACAATACGACAAAAATGTAAAGATTAAAGAGAACAGCAGCGAGCTTGTTGAATTTGCCATCAAACTGCCCGGAAAGAATGATTCAGCAGACGATCACGTACTGATTCCGGTAGACGCAAAATTTCCGGTGGAGGATTATCAGCGGCTGCAAGACGCGCAGGAAAAGGCCGATACTGTTGCCGCCGATGATGCTGTACGGCAACTCGAAGCAAGTATTAAAAAAGCGGCCAAAGATATCTCACAGAAATACCTTGCGCCGCCCAAGACCACTGATTTCGGCATTATGTTTTTGCCGTCCGAAGGCCTTTACGCCGAAGTCATCCGTCGGACTTCTCTGGTGCAAATGCTACAGCGCGAATACCATATTGTCATTACCGGCCCTACGACATTTGCCGCTCTCTTAAACAGTCTGCAAATGGGCTTCCGAGCCCTGGCCATTCAGAAGCGCTCTAGCGAAGTCTGGAAAGTGCTGGGTGAAGTAAAGACAGCATTTGGCAGATTTGGCGACACGCTGGATGCCGTTCATAAGCGGCTGGAACAGGCGACCGTCTCTGTGGATGACGCCCGCAAAAAATCAAGAACGCTGCAAGGTAAACTTCGCGCTGTGGAATCCACACCGGGAATACCCACTGAAATACTTCTGGAAGATAAAACTGTATCTGATGCCGAATCGGATTGATTACGCCAATATTTTGAATCCAAACACTATCGTTTTTGCCTGTGTCATCGCCTTTCTTAGGGAGAGTCATGTCTATTTTCTTCGGTCATTTCCCCGATTAGTGATGTGATAAACCGCGCAAGGATATTCTATGCGTAACGGGCATGTCATGTTCTTTCGCTATCCATTCCTAATAACTATGTTAAGAAAATAGACCTGACCCTTGGCTTCCTTTTTTATGCTCACAATCCATAATAAACGAGACTGTGTATTTACCTCTTTTAAAAATAATCCATTGTGCTATGATGAAATTCAAATCATCGGAAAAAGCGTAGTTCGTATATTAATTGTTTGGAGGATATGACATGAAAAATATTTTAATTTTGTTGTCTCTCTTGCTTATATTTCCTTCTGTTTTATTTGCAGAAAAATCATATTTTTTAGCATGTAAAGACATTAATCTTATTGATAAACAATTTAAGAGTGATAATAATTTTAAGAAGGGTGCATTGTTTGACGCTTCGGCAGCTTATTGCGCTTATCGAACTAAAAATGGTGTTGAAGTGATGATGTATGAAGAAAATAGGAAGAAGCAATTGAATGAACCTTCTGAATTAAAAGTTTACTATGGGTGGACAGATGGAACACTACCATTCAAGCTATTCGGTTGGGTGGATTTAGTATCTGGTTGTTGGTTTAAATC
>JBAXON010000184.1:0-6673 GCA_037133255.1 Deltaproteobacteria bacterium | reverse complement strand
GAACAAAAACGGAAAAAAATTTATTGGCAGCTTTTGCCGGTGAATCACAGGCTAGAAATAGATATACTTACTCTGCCAGTGCCGCAAAAAAAGAAGGATTTGAGCAGATTGCCAATATCTTTTTGGAAACAGCCGAAAATGAAAAAGAACACGCCAAAATATTTTTCAAGCACCTGGAAGGAGGAGACGTTGAGATCACAGTTGCTTATCCTGCCGGCATCATAGGAGATACAAAGAAAAATCTGGAAGGTGCGGCTGCAGGAGAAAAAATGGAATGGACAACGATCTATGCTAATTTTGCCAAAGTGGCTAAAGATGAAGGCTTCCCGGAAGTAGCGCGATCATTTGAACAAATAGCAAAAGTGGAAAAATTTCATGAAAGTAGATATCGGAAGCTTATTTCCAATCTCGAGGGCAATGAGGTATTTAAAAATAAAACACAGGTAAAGTGGCATTGCATTAATTGCGGCTATGTTCATGAAGGGACGGATGCGCCAAGAGAGTGCCCGGCCTGTAATCACCCACAATCGTATTACGAAGTTTTGGCTGAAAATTATTAATGAGACAAGCTGAGAGCGAGTGAAACGACGCTCGAAGCGTAAGTCGAAGTGAGTCCCAAGTTTCAGAAACGTAGCGCACTGAAATTTGCGGGACGAACTATCCAATAGCCACAGGCTATTGGGAATTATCCCCGAAGCGAAGCGGAGTGGGATGCTGAACTCAAACAGAACGAAGCGAATCATCCCTGCCACCTGTAAGGTGGCAGGGATGATTCGCTCTAAGATTTTCCGGGCACTACGTTTCGGCGCAGTGCCCCTTAGGGTAAAAATCAAGGCTCGTTAAGTTTGTTCTTCTTGACAGCCGTTGAAAAATACCCTAGATTGGCGCAGTTTTTTTCAAGAGGAGTTTAGTTTTATATGACGACGAAAAGACAGCGCCGTTCAGAAGATGTAAAGGAAAAGAAAAAAAAGAAATCAACGAAGGTTCTCTATTTATCAATGATAATAGGGGGTATTGTTATCCTCCTGTTTTTGTTCTTTATAATTTTAATTAATGCCTTCATCGGATCCCCGCAATGGCAGCGTGTATTTCCAGAAGTTGATGCGGATGCGTTAAAAATAAAAGAAAAACAAGTAGCGATAATATGGTTTTCTGATCAGCAGGAGCTTCTTTTAGTTGGAGAAAAACGTTACATTTTCAAAGAAAACGATGCTGCGGCGCAGGCTAAAGAGGTTGTTAAAGCATTACTAGATGGCTCAAAAGAAAAAAAAGTTAATACATTTCCTGCCGGAGTTAGTGTGCTGGATGTGAAGATTGACGATGCCGGTATTGCGTATGTTAATTTCAGCGGTAATCTGATTAAACTGCATCCGGGAAGTTCTTCAACGGAGATGGCCTCAATTAATTCCTTAACCAGTTCCCTTACGCAAAATATTCCCGAAATAAAAAAAGTGAAAATATTAGTGGAGGGCAAAGAACTGACATCCATTAAAGGTCATATATCAACTTCAAAAGCATTTCTTCCCAATCCTGATCTTTTAGTTTCCATGAAGGAAGAGAAAAGCTGATTTTCCTATGGCATCAAAATCAAAAATATCCCGGACAAGAAATATTGGTATAGTCGCGCACATTGACGCTGGTAAAACAACCGTCAGTGAAAGAATTCTCTATTACACCGGTAAATCCTACAAGATGGGAGAAGTTCATGATGGCGAAGCTGTTATGGACTGGATGCCTCAGGAGCAGGAACGTGGCATAACCATTACATCAGCGGTCACAACTTGCGACTGGAAAAATCACGAAATCCATATCATTGATACGCCCGGCCATGTTGATTTTACCATTGAAGTCGAACGATCTTTACGTGTGCTTGATGGCGCCGTCGTTGTGTTTTGCGCTGTGGGCTGCGTTGAGCCGCAATCAGAGACTGTTTGGCATCAGGCCGACAAGTACGGCGTGCCCAAAGTAGCTTTCATTAATAAAATGGACAGGGTAGGCGCGGATTTTTTTGAAGCGGTCAAGATGATGGGTGAACGATTTACCTCTATTCCTGTGCCCATCCAGATACCTGCGGGAAGTGAAGAAAAATTTCGTGGGGCAATCGATTTAATAAATCAAAAGCTCATGGTTTGGGATGATGGCAGCCATGGGATGGAATATACAATTCAGGAAATCCCTGAGGAGTTTAAAGAGCAGGCCAATAGCGGTAGAGACAAGATGATAGAAACTCTGGCTGAAGCCGATGATAGCCTTACCGAAAAGTATCTGGGCGGCGAAGAAATTACAGTTGCGGAAATACAGGCAGCATTGCGCCAGGCAACCATTTCTTTACAGATAGTCCCTGTGCTGTGTGGAGCGGCGCTACGCAATAAAGGCATTCAACCCATACTGGATGCGGTTATCAACTACCTGCCATCTCCGGAAGATATACCGCCGGTCAGGGGGATCAATCCGATTACCAAAATTGAAGAGGTAAGACACAGTTCCGATAAGGAACCGCTGGCAGCACTTGCGTTTAAAATCATGCTGGATGACGGCCGCAAACTTACTTATTTAAGAATTTATTCGGGACAAATACATGCTAATGATGAAGTCTACAATCCTGTAAAAAAGAAAAAGGAAAAAGTAGCCCGTCTTTTGCGCATGCACGCCAATAAAAGAGAAAGAGTAGAGAAAGCATCGGCAGGAGAGCTGATTGCCGTTATGGGATTAAAAGATACAACTACCGGCGATACACTTTGCGATGAAGCCCATCCCATAATGCTTGAGTTGATGGACTTTTACGAGCCGGTAATCAGTCAGGCCATTGAAGCCAAAACGCCTGCTGATCAGGAAAAACTGAATTCTTCGCTCATAAAGTTGCTTGATGAAGATCCCACGCTGCGGGTGAAATATGATGAAGAAACCGCGCAAACAGTAATTTCCGGGATGGGTGAACTTCATCTGGAAATCATTGTTGATCGTCTGCGACGGGAATTCAACGCTCACGTTAATGTCGGCAGACCGCGTGTTGTTTATCGCGAGACAATTTCGAAACAGATTGAAGCGGAAGGAATATTTGAAAAAGAACTTGGCGATAAGAAGCATTTTGGCCATGTTCGGCTTTCACTTGCGCCTCGCAAGCGGGCTACCGGAAATGAAATAATCAATAAACTAAGTGATGGCATTATCCCCGCGGAATATTACCAGGCAATTGAAGAAGGCATTAGTGAGGCGATGATGAGCGGAGTGCTCAGCAGCTATCCTGTAACGGATATTGGTGTAAACATAACCGGCGGGTCTTTTAAAGAAGGTGAATCTTCAGCGCAGGGGTACAAAATAGCGGCAGCGACGGCTTTTCGTGATGGATGCAATCAGGCTGATCCGTTGATGCTGGAGCCGATTATGATGGTTGACATTATTACACCGGGTGAATTTGTGGGAGACGTCATTGGTGATATCAACTCCCGTAAAGGCGAGATTTCAGCCGTTAATCCCAAAGGTCCGATCAGCGAAGTTAAAGCCAAAGTTCCTCTTAAGGCGATGTTCGGTTATTCCACTGATTTGCGATCTGCCACTCAAGGCCGCGCAACCTTTTCCATGATTTTTTTAGAATACAACAAGGCGTAATAAAAAAGACTTTTTCGTTCCCTGTGCTCCTCGGCAATCCCATAAGCAGTCCGATAAGGGCGCGCCCTACAATTTATCGTCAGCCATTTTTTCTACTATTAAATTTCCTACCCTAAATCAAGTGAATAAATTGTGATCGTGTCTATTAAAATAAAATTGAATATTGTAAGTATTTCATATAGTATTCAGCAAGGAGGCTAGAAACGTGAAGTTAAGCGACAAGACAATTTTAGAAGAGCCATTGCTGAATTTGAAATTGCACTCACGCGGAGGCGCTTTTGGCAAGAAGCATTCTTACGATGAATTACCACTGCGATCGGAATTACTCAGCTCGGAACAGATGAAGCAACATGGCAAGGCGCTGGCAAGCACTCATAAGCTAACGACACAAAAAGCTGCTGAACGGCTTTTGGTAAGACTTTATGAGAATGAAAATGTGCTGATTGAAACACGCAAAAAGCTGACATCTGTGGCTCAGGATAACAACCCGCTTGCGCCTGCCGAAGAGTGGCTTCTTGACAACTTCTATTTAATTGAAGAGCATATTCGCATGGCCAAAAGACACTTGTCCAAAGGCTATAGCCGGGGATTACCACGCCTGCAAAATGGACCATCTGCCGGTTTCCCCCGTGTCTATGATATTGCGCTGGAGACAATCTCCCATGGCGATGGACTTGTGGATCTGGAAAGTCTGGTTAGTTTTATTACCGCCTACCAAACGATTACAAACCTGAAAATGGGCGAGTTATGGGCAATTCCGATTATGCTGCGTCTGGCGCTGATCGAAAATCTGAGGCGTATTGGAACGCAGATTATTGCCGCTATTGCCGACAGGTCACGAGCCGGTTATTGGGCTGACCAGATGGCCGATATTGCCAGGAAAGACCCGAAAAACCTTGTTTTGGTCATTGCGGATATGTCGCGTTCCGATCAATCAATGACAAGTTCATTTGTTGCCGAATTTGCGCGCCGCATGCAAGGTCAGATTCCGGCCCTGGCATTGCCTGTAACCTGGGTTGAACAAAGACTTTCTGAATCTCATTTGACAATTGAACAGTTAGTTCGATCCGAAAATCAGAAGCAGGCCGCCGATCAGGTATCCGTAAGTAACAGCATCGGCAGCCTCCGGTTTCTGACGGCGATGAACTGGCGTGAATTTGTTGAGACAATCAGCATTGTCGAGCAGATACTGCGTGAAGATCCCAGTGATACTTACATCAAAATGGATTTTACAACGCGAGATCGTTATCGTCATGTCGTTGAGCAAATAGCCAAGAACAGCCACATATCCGAAAGTGATGTGGCTCGCCTGGCAATTGATTTATCCGGTGAAGGCTTATTGAAGCATAATCATGGTGATCGAGCGACGCATGTTGGGTTTTATCTTATTGACAAGGGATTACCCCAACTAGAACATAGAGCTCAGATGCGCGTGCCTGTCCGCGTTTTCATCCGTCGAATTTTAGGTAGATTTCCATTGTTGCTCTATTTGGGCACAATAATGCTAATCACATTAGTCACAGCATTAGGCTTACTGCTGAAAGTTAAAAGCGATAGTCTTAATGGTTGGATACTTCTTCCTGTAGCTTTTGTTTTTATTCTGGGCGCAAGTAGTCTGGCCGTAGCGCTGGCAAACTGGCTCTCCACGCTTTTGGCGCATCCGCATCCTTTGCCGCGAATTGATTTTTCTTTGGAAATTCCGCCGGAATCAAGCACGCTGGTGATAATTCCGACCATGTTGACAAGTGCTCAAAATGTAGCGGATCTGGTCGAATTTCTGGAGATCAGATATTTGGCAAATCGTGACAATAACCTGCACTTTGGGCTACTTACCGATTTTCGTGATTCCCATGAGGAAACGACTCCCGGTGATGATGAGTTACTAGGTTTGGCGCAGAAGGGGATTGAAGAACTAAACGAAAAGTATCGGGGCGCAAAAGGAGGAATTTTCTTTCTCTTCCATCGTCCGCGCCGCTTTAATACTGATGAGCAAATTTGGATGGGATATGAGCGAAAACGCGGGAAAATATCAGATTTGAATGCCTTTCTGCGCGGAGGCGCAAAAGACTGTTTTTCATTAGTCATCGGTATTCCTGAAATATTATCCAACGTGAAGTATGTTATTACGCTCGATACTGATACTCAGCTTCCCCGCGATTCCGCGCATCAATTTGTGGGAGCGATGGCCCATCCACTGAATTGTCCAATTTATGATGAAGCGAGGCAGCGTGTTTGTGAGGGTTATAGTATTCTTCAACCACGACTTGCCGAAAGCGTATCGCGCGATGGTAGCTCAAGATATGTGAGCTTATGGGGAGGTGATACCGGGATTGATCCTTATACGCGCGTTGTTTCCAATATCTACCAGGATGTATTTGGCGAAGGTTCATATATCGGCAAAGGTATTTATGATGTGGATGCCTTTGAGAAGGCTCTTGGCGGCCGATTTCCGGAAAACCGGATACTCAGTCACGATCTGATCGAAGGTTGCTATGCGCGGGCGGGATTGCTTTCCGATGTGCAATTATACGAAGAAAATCCGTCTCAATACAGCATGGATGTGAGCCGCAGACATCGCTGGATTCGCGGAGATTGGCAAATTGCCAGTTGGCTAAGATCGAGAGTTCCGGTCGCAGAAGGAGAGTATTCAAAAAATAAAATATCCTGGCTTTCACAGTGGAAGATTTTGGATAATCTCAGGCGCAGTCTGGTTCCGGCCGCGCTGACTTTGATGCTGATTATGGGATGGGCCATTATGTCCCCGGTTTGGTTGTGGACAGTAATGGTGATCGGAATATTTATAATCCCTTCCGTGGCTGAAATACTGCTGGATCTCTTACGCAAGCCTGGAGATGTTCTGCTAAGCCAGCATTTTGCTACTGCCCTGCGACAGGCCAGAAGGCAATTTTTTCAGACTTTGTTCACGCTGATTTGTCTTCCTTATGAAGCATTCTATAGTCTGGATGCAATTGTTCGTACTGTCTGGCGGATGCTTGTTTCTCACAAACACCTGCTGGAGTGGAATCCTGCCTCCGGCCGCACAAGCCGCGGCAATAGTCTTTTT
>JBAXON010000183.1:0-6696 GCA_037133255.1 Deltaproteobacteria bacterium | reverse complement strand
TGCATCCTCATGTGATATACTGCGGTCGTGCATCAATCTTTCCACCCGCATTTCCTGGGGTGCGATGATCCTGACCCGAAAAGCATCATCTTTGAGGATGAAACTGCCACCGCGACCAATCATGATGACATTGCCATGCTTCGCATTGGCGTGCATCACCAGAGACAAATGACGCAGATACTCATTAGGCCAGATATGACGGGCCGCAAAAAAGGAATTGATAACACTGTCGATGAAAGAAATGCTTTTTTCATCCATGGATTTGATTACCTTATCACTCATGTGAGCGCTTTCGGCAACTAGATGAATCAATTCACTGCCAAACACATTCATGTTAAGCTCTGTACCCACAATTCTGGCGACCCAGCCGCCGCCGGCACCCGCTTCACTGGAAAGGGTGATTACATGACCCGGCTTTTCTTTTTTATCCTTTTGCCAACGGCCTAACTGATCTTCAACCAGTTTATCGACATCCCTATCACGTAGTTTGATATCTCTGGTATAATCGGGACAGTTGACATCAAACAGAGCGTTCGACTTGACCCGGTAACGCTTTGTGCAGTTCTCGCGCCAAGCACAAATAACACAGATTCTTTTGTCCGAGCCAGTAGTCATAACTAACCTCCCTTTCTTTATAAAACAAAATAACTTGCCTCTTTCTGCAAAGCCTCAAAACCAGACACAATGTCGAGCAGCTCTTCTGTAATGGTCATCTGACGCGTGCGGTGAAACTGGACATGAAGCTCCTGCATTTGTTCTTCAATATTCTTTTCCGCGTTCTGCATGGAAGCCAGACGGCTGGCGTTTTCACTAGCCAGGGATTCGGCAAAAGCACGGTATAAAGAAACGAAGAGATATTCCCGAATCAGTGACGAGAAAATCAAGTCCCCATCCATCCGAAAAATGGGCAATGATTTGGAATCCCATTTCTTTTTGGCAATTTCCTTGAGCCATTCCCTGTTGACTGGAAGAAGCTGAACCATGTGGGCACGATATGTCGCCCCAGATAAATACTTGTTGTAGTAGAGAACAAAATGATCGACCTGATGGTGGAAATGCCAGTCATCAATGATCATAATGATTTCCTGAACAAGTGGCGTGATCCCGGCTGTGGAACTCGGCGTTGTCATTACCTCGTTAATCGTTTGTCCGGCATCCTCCAGATAATCGGCCACCCGGGCGCCTACAGACAGGATCATCCTGTTTTCCTTCTTGATACCTTTTTCTTTCATGTGATCCAGAGTAAAAACTGAGATCTGATCATTGAGCTGTCCACACAATCCCTGATCGGAACCAAAGACAATGGCCCCTAGTCGCTTTCCCGCTGAAGCTTTTTTTTGTGTCGCCGCGCCCATCCGTTTCTTCAGAACTATCTGCAGGCCCATCTCCACCGCACGATTGTAATCCGTCAGCGATTCAACTGCCTTCTGATACTGACGTATACTCACAGCGGCAAGCGCCTTCATCGTCTTGACAACGGAAAGGAGATCACCGGCACTCTTCATCCTTCTTTTCAGGGACTCAGTAGTCTGCATTTGCTTCCTCGATGACTTCAAAGGGGGCAACGGCTGCCTTGACTTTTGCCAAGACGTTGTCCCTGTCTGTAATTTCCAGTTTAGCTCCCGCTTCAATCCTTCCGCACAGTTCTGGCATTTGCTCGTTCACCACGCGCAGGACATGGCCCTCCACCTCCCTCACCTTTTCCGTCGGGACATTATCCAGGCTTCCACCTGTAACAGAAATTAGCGAGGCAATCTGCTCAGATGCGCGCAGAGGCATACTTTGATTCTGTTTTAGTATTTCCCGAACGCGCCATCCGCGTTCCAGAACTCTGCGGGTACTTTCGTCAAGACGCGTCCCGAAGCGCGAGAATGATTCCAATTCCTCAAATTGCGAGTAGGAAAGACGCAGATCACCGGCTACAGAGCGATACGCCGGTAATTGTGTTTTGCCACCAACGCGGGAGACGGACTTGCCAACATCTACAGCCGGCAATATGCCTTTGTTGAAAAGTACCGGTGAAAGATAAATTTGTCCATCCGTGATGGAAATCAGGTTTGTGGGAATGTAAGACGACATATCCTGAGCTTCGGTCTCTGTAATCGGCAATGAGGTAAGCGAACCGCCGCCTAACTCAGGACGCATGTGAGTCGAGCGCTCCAAAAGCCTGGAGTGAATATAAAAAATGTCGCCGGGAAAAGCTTCACGTCCCGGAGGACGTCTCAACAACAGCGAGACTTCTCGATAAGCACGGGCATGAGAAGTAAGGTCATCATAGATAATCAGGACGTCCCTGCCCTGCTCCACGAAATATTCGCCCATAGTTGTTGCCGCGTAGGGAGCAACAAACTGCAGACCGGGAGTATCTTCACCGGTGGCCACAACGACAATGCAAGCCCCCATGACGCCATGATCGCGCAGTTCGGCGATAACCTTGGCCACATCAGCACTCTTTTTGCCTACCGCGCAATAAATAGAAATGATCCCGGTTTCCTTCTGATTGATGATTGTATCGACGGCGATAGCTGTCTTTCCCGTCTGGCGGTCGCCAAGTATAAGTTCCCGTTGGCCGCGGCCAATGGGGATAAGCGCGTCAATAACTTTAATTCCGGTTTGCAACGGCACAGTAACCGGAGCTCGGTCCATAACTGCTGGAGCCGGCCTCTCTACGGGGAGACGCTTGACGGTATTAATCTCTCCCAGGCCATCGAGCGGACGCCCCATGGGATCAACTACGCGGCCAAGAAGCCCTTCTCCTACAGGAACGTCAAGTACCCGGTTAGTGCGGTGGACTTCCGTGCCAACCTGCAGGTTTTCACTGGGATCAAGAAGAATCACACCGATCTCCTCCGGATCAATATTAAACACAAGCCCCATGTAATTACCGGAAAAGCGCACCAGTTCCTCGGCACGAATATTAGGCAGCCCGCTTACTCTGGCAATATCACGGCCCACAGACGTGACCGTTCCTATTTCGTATTGCCGCAGCTCAGGTTTCTGCTCATCTAAAACCTTGTCCATTGTCGAAAAAGTATCATCGAGAAATGTTTTTAATTCCCGGTTTTCGGTTACGCCTGCCTTTTTGTTCATTTAATTCCTCCCTCTATATTCCTTCTATCCACTGTGCGCCTCTTTCTGGAGAGTTTCGGAAAGATTTTCCACAAGAGTCTCTAAATATTCATTAAGACTCCAGGCGATCTTATGGCCATTAACCCGTAGCTCAATGCCTGAAACTATTTCCGGCTCTGTATCATAGCGGATCGTAAAACCATTACTAATCTGCCCCTTGAGCGCCTGTTCAATGCGTCCCTGCGTTTTGTCCGCTATGCCGAAAGCGCTTTGGACAACAATCTTATTGCCCTGGCCGCTAATCGCCTTGCGAATCTGAGCGCTTTTTTCCTTATCTAATTCCCCGATACGGCGAATAAATTCATCAATGATCCGTTCCTCCAGGTTCGCATCCGCCAGATCCGTAAGCGCTTTGCGGGCTGTGGCATAAATTTGCCTGGCCGCCCGCTGGCGTAAATCCTGAAAGAAAGCTTCCTGCTCTGATGCCAGCATCTCCTGCCAGCGCACCTTAATCAGCTCGGCTTCCGCCCGTACCTTTTCCATCAGTTCTTTGCGCTTGACCTCGGCTGCCATAGTTGCCTCATTGAGCATCTGTTCGGATTTCTCGCTTAGCAACTGGTTACGCTTGTCATATAGCTCGGCTGCCTCATTGGCCTTGATTTTAAGTTCTTCAGCTTCAGCAAAGCGGGCCACAATCTTGGCTTCCCGGTCATCCATCGCTTTGATGATCCGCCCGTAAAGAAAGCGTTTCAGCAGGTACATGAGTAGCAGGAAATTAAAGATTTGGCACAACAAAACAAACCAGTGAATACGCATGGATTATCCCCCTGCCTTTACAAAGTGACCCCAGAAAGGATTAGCAAAAATCAGAATCATGGAAATAACAAAACAGTAGATGGCAATCGATTCGATCATGGCCAATCCGACAAAAAGCGTCCTTGTTAGAGAGTTCCTTTCATCCGGCTGCTGAGCTATGGCAGACAGAGCCTGGGCGATGGCCTGTCCCATACCCAAGCCCGGGCCAATCGAACCTATCCCCATTGCCAAACTCGCACCGATAATCGAGGCCATCGCGACGAAACTTACATTGTCCATAAATATACTCCTCCTTTAAAAAGTTTATTAGGCCGAAGAGCCTTCTTTTTTTACTTCTTCTTGAACATCATCCTCGGCGCTGAGCGCAGAGGCTATATAAACCATGGAAAGAATAGCAAAGATATAGGCCTGAATCACGCCGATCAACAACCCCAGTATCTGCATAATGACAGGGAACAAGAGCGGCGTAACGGCAAGCAAAATCCCGATCACCTTTTCATGACTCATAATATTGCCGAAAAGACGTACCGTCAGTGCGAGCGTTCTGGAAATTTCTCCCATGACATGGAACGGGAAAAAGATGAAAGTTGGTTGAAAATACTCCTTCACATAATGAACAATACCATTGCGTGATACGCCATAGAAGGGAACAGCGATAAAAACACACGTGGCCAGCGCCGCTGTCGTCGTGATAGATGATGTCGGCGCGACAAACCCGGGCACAATCACCAGCACATTGGATACACAGATGAAAAGGAAAAGCGTCCCGATCAGCGGCACATAATGATCAGGCCCCTTTTTCGTCATCTCACCTATCTCACCGCGGATGATGGAAATAACTACTTCCAGTAAATGCTGCCAGCGGGAAACATTAATATCAGAGGAAAGATTGCGCGTAACCAGCCAGGAACCGACTACCAGAATCGCCATCACGAGCCAGGTATAGATGATTGTCACATTGAGGGTAACAAAACCCCAACTCCAGAGAATAACCTGATCCGGACTGATTTGATTTAAAGCAACTATTTCCATGTAACAATCTCCTAAGCCGCCACACCTGATCCCAAATGACGGGTAAGCAATTTTCTTGCTAAGATGAAACCGATAAGTGCCATCGCCAGCCGCTCCCAATGTCCGCTCATCACAAAATAAAATGCTGGTAACACTACCGCCATGCGCACAACTAAGCTTCCTAAAATCAGGCGCGCGGGGCGCTGCGTATCCGGAATTTTGCGCACCGTTTTCCAAAGAGCAATAAAGTACAGCGCTCCTAAAACCAACCCTGCCGCAAACGCTCCGGAAAGAATAGCAACAGTTATCATGTTTAATTCACTATTCATCATCTTCAATAATCTTGCTCCGAATTTTTCTTACCCAATATGTCGCATTTATGCAGCCTATGACCAAACCAAAAATGAGAAACATCAGCGCCCAGGAATATTGGCTAGGCCAGGTCCTGTCGATCCAGAGACCAAAGGCGATACCGATAAGGGTAGGAATAGCCACGGCCCAACCGATAATTCCAAACATACCCAGGCCAAACCAAACCGTTTCATTCTTATGCCTAAGCCCCTTCAGGCGCAGCAATTCTTTTTTGGCTACTTTATCCGCGAAACGATTGGCAATGTCTTTGCGCCTTTGACTTGATACCCGTCTTATTTCAACCATTGTTCAAACCTCATTTTACAAGGTAACTTCATCTACGCCGCGTGAGGTCACGCGGCCTACTTTAATTCTACAAAACGTCGAATCAGACTGGCCTCCAGTTTAGCTGAAGCCGAACGAACCATCTTTTCGCGTTCATCCAAAATGTCATATTGATCCATAACAATCTGCTTTAATTTTCCCAAGTCTGTGGCACGAACGGCGTTGCGGGTGGAAACCAGCACATCCGCACCCTTTTTCACCAGCGTGCCGACATCCATTGCCAATAATTCCTTACCACCTTCTACACGCTCATAAGTAAAAAGCCCCGGAGCCAGTGTTGCCACAAAATCAGTGTGGTTAGGCATCAGGCAGAAAGAACCGTTTTCCGCCTCGGCAACAATCTTTTTTACTTCCTGCTCCAGTAGTATTTCTGCCGGCAGTAAAATTTTAAGCATCATCTTTGATCTTAGCCTCGTCTATTGTTCCGATCATATAGAGGGCACGTTCCGGATATTCAGCAAATTCGTCATTGAGTATCCGCTCGCAACCAATCAATGTATCTTCACGAGAAACCATCTTCCCCGCTGTGCCTGTAAATTGTTCAGTGACAAAGAACGGCTGTGTAAAAAATCTCTCTAACCTGCGCGCCCTGTGCACAATTCGCTGATCTTCACGGGAAAGTTCGGAAATACCGAGCATGGCGATAATATCTTTGAGATCTTCATAAACCGCCAGCGTCTTGCGAATTTCCTGCGCTATCTTGTAATGGCGTTCACCGGCGATATTCGGCATCATCATCTTCGAACTGGACTGAAGAAGGTCAATTGCCGGATAAAGCCCTTCACTGGCTCGTTTGCGCGAAAGAGCAATAGTCGCCGAAAGATGGCCAAAAGTATGCACCGCCGAAGGATCAGTAAAATCGTCCGCCGGCACATAGACTGCCTGAATGGATGTAATGGCGCCTGTTTTTGTGTTGCAGATCCGTTCTTCGAGTTCGGCTAGTTCCGTAGCCAGAGTAGGTTGGTAACCCAAACGCGACGGGAGCTGTCCTAAAAGACCGGACACTTCCATGCCTGCCTGGATAAAACGGAAAATGTTATCAATCATGAGCAGAACATCCTGCTTGGAGTCATCACGAAAGTACTCGGCCATTGTGAGCGCTGC
>JBAXON010000182.1:0-6705 GCA_037133255.1 Deltaproteobacteria bacterium | reverse complement strand
TCCGTTCACGCTGGAGTGCTTTAGCGTGGTCACATCCCGCACCGAGAATAACGCTTGCCTTTCCCAGGCGACAATTAAAATATCAGTTGCCGGTGAAGAAGAGTTAACTGCCGCTGAAGGAAACGGCCCGGTTAACGCCCTGGATCACGCGCTGCGTAAGGCTCTAACAAAATTCTATCCTCAGATTAAAGAAATGCATCTGGTTGATTTCAAAGTGCGCACACTGGAAGGATCCGAAGGAACTGCCGCGGGAGTCCGGGTGCTTCTTGATTCCACCGATGGCGAGGAGCTCTGGAGCACTATCGGCGTCTCCGAAAACATTATTGAGGCAAGCTGGCAGGCTCTTGTTGATAGTATCCAATATAAACTCAGCAAAGACAAAGCCAACAAAAAATCAGCACCCTGATAATTTTAAGTGCATTTGGCTAATTTTGTTGCCAAATCGGTTAATTCCTGATATGGATTATGAGTTGCATGTGGCAACAACTAATTGGGAGTCAGGCATTGCTGTCTATTCACAGCCAGAACCCGCAAATGCGTCTCATTAAGCAAGCTGTTGATGTGTTGCGCGGAGGCGGGGTAATAATTTATCCAACCGATACGGTTTATGGATTAGGTTGTGATTTATCCAGCAAAAAAGGAATCGAAAGAATTTACGAACTGAAAAAAAGAAACAAGAAACAACCATTGAGCTTTGTCTGCTCGGACCTCAAACATATCAGCCAATACGCCAAAGTCACAGATTACGCCTATAAGACAATGAAAAGGCTTTTGCCTGGGCCGTACACTTTTATTCTGGAAGCATCTCGTCTGGTGCCGAAAATAATTTTACCCAAAAGGACGACAACGGGAATTCGGGTGCCGGATAACCAGATTTGTCTGGCGCTGATAAGAGAACTGGGGCAGCCGATAATCAGCACCAGCGTTAAATCACCGGATGGCGAAGACCTGGGCGATCCTTACGCAATAGCAGAGAATTTTGGCCGTATTGTGGATATGATTATAGACGGCGGCGTCATTATCCCGGAGCCGTCCAGCGTCATCAGCCTTGTTGATGACGATATTGAAGTACTAAGAATTGGTAAAGGCGATGTAAGCGCCTTTATCTAAAAATAAAAAAAGGCCACACAGCACATTTTCCGGATAGACACAAAGATGTTTATCCGCGCGCATAAGCGCAAAAATGATGGTGGCCAAAAAGGACTTTTATGAAACACACGATGTTGATCAACGCTGTGCATAAAGAGCAGATGCGCATGGCAACCGTTGACGAAAAAGGAAAGCTCATTGAATTTAACATCCAGATGTCGGTTAAGGAGCCCATTACCGGCAATATTTACAAAGGCAAGGTGCTAAAGGTTGAACGCGGTTTGCAAGCGGCTTTTGTCGATTATGGCGGCGGCAAAGATGGCTTTCTGCCGCTACGGGATGTCAGCCCGGAATATTTAGCCGACTCGGAAAACGGCCATAACGGTGGCAGGCCTGTGCTCAAAGCCGGTCAGGAAATCATCGTTCAGGCAGTACGAGAACCAAGCGGCAACAAGGGCGCGCTTTTAACCGGCTACATTTCTCTTCCCGGCAGATATCTGGTTTTGCTTCCCAACAAACCGGGTAGCGGTATCTCCCGAAAAATTGAAGATGAAGAAGACCGGCAAAAAATAAAAAATCTTATGGGCCAGCTTAAAATCCCTGACGACATGGGATTTATCGTGCGCACTGCCGGAATCAATCGCACCAAACAGGAAATTCACCGCGATTACCAATTGCTGATGCGCATTTGGAAAGAGATCTACAAAAAAGCAAACGCAAGTCATGCGCCTCTTTTGATTTATCATGAAACAGACTTTGGCGTGCGCTCTCTGCGCGATTATCTGACACTGGAAGTGGAAGAAATTCTAGTTGATGATATTGAAACCTTCCGCAAAATGCGTGCTTACATGAAAGCGGGCATGCCCCGCCTTCTCAAAATGATCAATCACTACAAAGAAAATATTCCTCTTTTTGACCAATTCCAACTTGAAGAACAAATACGTGTTATCTATCAGGAGCGTGTAGATCTCAGATCCGGCGGATATATTATTATCAATCCGACGGAAGCAATGATCACAATTGACGTGAATTCCGGCCGCGGTTCAAAACGAACGATCGAAGAAACCGCTTTCAAGGCCAATATCGATGCCAGTGAAGAAATTGCCCGGCAATTGAGATTGCGCGATCTGGGCGGGCTTATCGTTATTGATTTTATCGATATGATGGACAAAAAGCATATCGCGGAAGTCGAAAAATCATTTAAAAAAGCTCTCGCCATTGATAGAGCAAGAATACAGCTATCACGCATTTCTAAATTCGGGATGCTGGAATTATCGCGGCAGAAAAAACAATCAACCATTCAGGAAATCAGTTATACCACCTGCCCTTACTGCAAAGGAAGCGGCTTGCGGCCATCTTTGGAATACGCGTCTCTGGGAGCATTTCGCAAAATCGAAACGGAAGTGGTCAAAGGCAACTATTCTGAATTAAGAATAATTCTGCCACATGAAATTGCCAGCTACATTCTCAATAATAAAAGAAGCGAACTTTTAAAACTGGAAGCTACATTTGATCTGATCATACATATCTCCGGCAGTACCGAGATGCCCTGGGATAAACTGGAAACGCACCACACGATTAAAGAAATCGTAGACCACGTTTCGGAGATACCTGATCAGCCGGAGGAAGCTGCGCTCGCAAACGATGAAAGTGCGTCACAGGCTAGTGAAGAAAATGGTTCGGAAGCGCTCGCAGATGTGCCGAAAAAGAAAAGCCGCCGGAGGAATCGCGGCAGAAGAAAAAAACCCCTGGGAACAAAGACGGAGAGCACTTTACCTGATGGCATGCAACCGTTAGCAACCGCGCAGGAAATGGAACTTACACAGAATAGTGAACTTCCAGAGAGCATTCCGCTTATGCTATCAATGCCCTTGTTTGCTGAATCTGAGGGGCAAGATCAGCCGGAACTGAAAGCTCCCCTCCTCATTCAACCGGCCGAGCATACCGAAGTTGAGCCTATTCCAACAGAACAAGATCCGGCCTTAGGTGCTGTCGATAATGATGAGTAAGTTAAACCCGGAAAAAATAAGCAGCACGGCGACAACTACACCAAAAGATGTAGATCCTCGTATATGTGGATTATTAGACGCGGTGAAGCGCGGATGGTACCGGTTAGCAACAGGGGAACTATTTATCGGCTTTAAGGTAACCTGCGACGATATTGTTCTGGATGTGGGATGCGGTGAAGGGAATGCCATACTGTTTTGTGCAAAACAAGGCGCTCACGTTGTCTTTTCGGATATAGATGCTGCAAAAATTAGGGCGCTGATAGAGAAATCCAGAAAAACGAAGGCAAAAAAAGTTGAAGGCTTCGTTAGTGATTCAACGCCATTGCCACTGCCAGGCGAGTACGCGACTAAAATCCTGTCGATGGAGATGTTGGAGCACACATTAAACCCTGAAAATATTTTAGCGGAGCTAGTCAGAGTGGGTAAACCTGGCGCTCAATATTTAATCACCGTACCTGATTCCCGATCAGAAATGCTTCAAAAACATGTGGCGAAACCTGTCTACTTTTCGGAGCCAAACCACATTCAGATTTTTGATAAAGAAAACTTTGTCCGCCTAGTGGAAAAGTCAGGATTAAAAGTGGAAAGATATGATACATGGGGTTTTTACTGGACTGTCTTTATGTCATTATTTTGGATAGTTCATCAGGAGGAATGTTTTGATGGTGCCGTTTTGGACTGTATCAAGTCCCCATATCATCCGATTTTGCAGAGTTGGTCTAATACTTGGGCGGGACTTATGGAATTGAATGGCTCTGAAAAACTTTTAGAATCCTTCGATAAATACTTGCCAAAAACACAAGTAATCATCGCGAGGAAGGAGTGAACTTCTTAAAGGAGAGGATTTATGAAACGATTCGCATTAGTGATTATGGCATTATTGTTTTTTTCTATTGGAGGAAAGGCATTTGCAGCGGATAACCTGGGCAATGCAGTTTCAAAAATTGAATCCGGCATTTTAACTATTCTGAACGGAATCGGCAGTAATCTTTCTTGTGCTGCAAAAGAAACAGGCAAAATAGGACTCAATCGTGAAACTGAAATAAGAAAACTACTTCAGAATAATATGGCTAGCCGATCTTATGCGGTTGATTCTACATTCATCGATCACAAAGGTATTATGAAGTTTATCGAACCCGAACAATACCGGAGCTATGAAGGTTCGGACATCTCCAAACAGGAAGCTCTAATTAAGATGTTGAAAACAAAAAAACCACGGATGGGTAATGCATTCGTTTCCGTCGAAGGAATAAAATCTATCGATATTGAATATCCTGTTTTTTCAAAGGGGAAACAATTTCTCGGCTCTGTCAGCATACTGCTTAAGCATGATGAAATGATTCGTTTTGTTGCGGCAGATATTGAGAAAGATCTGGGTGTGAAGTGCTGGTTCATGCAGAAAGATGGTCTTATCCTTTATGAAACAGATCCGACACAGACAGGGCTTAACCTCTTCACAGATCCACTCTATAAAGATTATCCTGAATTGCTTGCTCTGGGTAAAAGGATCACCAAAGAGAAAGAAGGAGCGGGTTTTTATACATTTCTCGTTAAGGGAACGAAAAATGTTGTAAAGAAACGAGCTGTTTGGAAAACTGTCCATTTCCTGAATAACGACTGGATTATTGTTACCTACAACGAGGTTCAATAATTATGCAGATGACCATCTTCAATGGACATCTGCTTCCCCCACACACATGGAGGGTTAACCTTAACAATTTTAATATGGACAACAGAGGTGTTGATATTTAGATCTGTAAAGGTTAGAGTAGATAATGATTTTGTGTTGTATTTGAAAAGGAATTCGCCGATGTCTTTTTTTCGTTCATTAACCCAGGAAAAATCGAAGAAGATATTTCTGATATCTTTTTTTATGTCATCCCTGTTTCCCGTCCTGATTGTCATTGTCGCCGGTTATTACTACCTGCTCCCGATTCTCGATACAGGTGAGATCGATAAACTGAGAGAAGTTTTTGCTTACGGTGTGATGATACTCCTCTTCTTTCCCTTGTTGACCTTCTTTCTTATGTTCAGGTGGTTCCGCCTCCTGGAAAGGGTCACGGACGAAATCACGATAAAGACAATGGAGGTACGTGCGGGAAAAAAAGAATTTTCGAGTCAGAATCTACAAATCGATGATACTTATCTTTCCAACATACAGAGTAAATCTTCTCAAGGAAACGAAGAAAATGAAATACAAAGTATCATCCGTTCCTTCAACCAAATATTCCAGACCGCTGCAGATCAGATCGAGGAGAGAAACCGTATCAAGGAGCTTCTTGCCGGACTGATCGCCTTGGCATCGGATCTGACTTCAGAGCTGGATTTTGAGCGCCTCTTCCCGCTGATCATCGGCAAAATTACGGATGCTATGGCGGCCGAACGTACCAGCCTTTACGTGATTGATTGGGAGCAGCGTGAAATTTGGACAAAGGTCGCTGAAGGCATTGGTCAAATACGACTTCCTCTGGGCGAGGGCATCAGTGGTCGAGTTGCCGAGTCCGGAGAGATAATCAATGTGGCAGACGCCTGGGAGCTGCCCTATTTCAATCGGAAATACGACGGATGGAATCATTTCCGGACCCGCTCCGTTTTATGTGTACCCATCAAGGGCCGCCGCGTACGCCATATAGGGGTGCTTCAGGTAATTAACAAAAAAGGGAAGGATAATTTTGATCAGGATGATGAAATACTCATTAAGGGTTTGGTATCTCAGGTAGGGATCGCCCTTGAAAACGCCCTGCTTGTCGATGAGCTAAAGTTATCCTTTGAAAGATCCATCAGTTCCCTCTCCACCATAGTGGACGCGAAGCATCCTTTTACGGCAGGCCATTCAGAAAGGGTTACGGAATATTCACTGCTTATGGCCGGAGAACTGGGACTCAGCCAAGACCAATGTGAAATGATAAAGTATGCTTCCCTGCTCCATGACATTGGCAAAATCGGCATCCGCGACGAGCTCCTAACTAAAAACGGCGCCTTCACTCCCGACGAATGGAAAGAGATGCAGCTACATCCTCTAAAGACGAAGATCATCCTTGAAAAATTCCATTTTCCGGATCATCTCCGGAGGGTTCCGGAAATAGCCAGTAGCCACCACGAAATGGTCAATGGCAAGGGATACCCGGCGGGCCTTACGGGTGACGAAATTCCTTTGGAATCAAAAATCATGGCCGTTGCCGATGTCTTTGACGCCCTCACATCGAAACGGGACTATCCCAAGTACGCCTTTGGTGAGATTCTAAAGGATGATCGAATGCCAATCAACAATGTCATTGCCATTTTGCAGGAAGATTCGGGGACTCATTTCGATCCCGTTGTCATTGATGCATTTCAACGCTGCCTAAAAAAGGCGCTTCTCCGCTACCGGGGCGAACACTTCCCACCGGAATATGTGGACGAATTTTTATCTATCGGGCCAAAGGAAACGGGTGCAACCGAATACATGTAAGGAAGAAGGACATCTGGACTTGATCGATGACGAACAGACGTATCTTCCCGAAATACTCATAGATGATGAGAAGGTAGGCGACGGCATTTATATCTTCCTGCTATCAGTAAAACGTCAACCAAAAGAAAATGCTTGATTTCAATTCGTAATAAATAC
>JBAXON010000181.1:0-6739 GCA_037133255.1 Deltaproteobacteria bacterium | reverse complement strand
ATAAAAACGTCATGCCCATTTATGCTGATGAGCGCGCCGGGGATGTCAAACATTCCCTTGCCGACATTACTAAAGCCGAAATGATGCTTGGGTACAAACCACTGATTGGTTTGGAAGATGGTCTTTTACGGACCATTACCTGGTATCTCAAGTCTTCGCTGGCCCCAGAAGTTGGCCTTGGCGGTGAAGTGAAGCAACAGGGAGCACATAATTCTTAATGATAAACAGAAGGAGCAAAATATGAATCAATATGTCTCAATATTAAAGCGAAGCATGGATATTCTTTTTTCGATAATCGGTCTGCTGCTTTCTTTGCCCTTGTGGCCCCTAATTGTTCTGGCAATTAAGCTCGAATCAAGTGGGCCCGTCCTGTTTTTTCAGGAAAGAGTCGGTTTATGCGGCAGGAGAATAAGGATGATTAAGTTCCGGACCATGTTTATAGATGCTGAAAAAGAGACAGGTCCAGTATGGGCCACGGAAAACGATCGCCGCGTGACCATGGTGGGAGCGTTTCTTAGAAGAACGCGTCTCGACGAGATACCCCAATTGGTCAATGTCCTGAAAGGTGATATGAGCATGGTGGGGCCGCGTCCTGAAAGATCATTTTTTGTGGACAAGTTCGCCACGCAGATTCCTTTTTACGAAGAGCGGATTATGGATGTGAAGCCAGGCATCACGGGGCTTGCCCAGATATATAGCGGTTATGACACATCCATTGACAGCGTCAAAGAAAAGCTTATATACGATCACGGCTATGGCGCCTCCCTGACGCGCCTGGGAAGTTTCTTACGTACGGATTTATCCATCTTACTTGCAACAATTATTGTGGTTTTCACTGGAAAAGGGGCGAAGTGATGAAACGGGAAAGCATTCTCATCGTGGAAGACGATCCTAATTTCAGGTTGCTGCTGGAGTATAATTTGGGAAAACAGTACCAGATAACTCATGCCGTTAACGGTATTCAGGCGCTTGAATTGCTTCGAAAAATAACGCCGGATTTGATTATTTCAGACATTATGATGCCCGAAATGGATGGATACGCACTTAAAGAGGCTCTGCGGAATAAGACGAGAACAGATGCCATGCCATTCATGTTTATAACGGCTATGGGCACAAGCGATGATCGGAAAAGGGGACTCACTTTAGGTATTGATGATTACCTTGTAAAACCTGTCGAGCGTGAAACACTCCTGTCTCGGGTTCGACAGATTCTTGACCGGGCCAAAATCTATAAGCAGAGCTTCTTCGAGGATTTGAAAACCGGATATGTAAGACAGAATTGTGGTGGCACGACATTAATGCAGAACGGCTTTAACCTTCATTTTCGCATTCTCCCGGCTGATGTCGCATCAGGAGACTATGTAGAGGTCTTTAACTACAGCGATGGGTCTTCGATCGTTATCCTGGGGGATATTGCAGGAAAGGGGATGAAAGCTAAGTATTTTTCAAGCACATACTGGGCTTATCTAAAAACAGTTTTTCACATTTATCTAAAAAATTGCGGCGCCCTTGCAAGTGGCATCGGTCAGTTGAATAATTTGCTGTGTGATGATTCGTCGCTTGAAGATATCTTTACCACGCTTATCTGTTTCAGGCTGGGCAAAGACAGAAACCGGATTGTTTCCGTAAACGCGGGTCACCTGCCTGTTCTGTGGTGGCGTTCCAGTGAAGGGACATTGGAGCTCATTGAAGATCGTGGGCCGCTGTTAGGGCTTGATGAAGGTGCGGTGTTTCCTGAAATAGAGACGTTGATTGGCCAAGATGACAGGTTCATCATTGTGTCAGACGGTGTTCTCGAGGCAACAAACAAGGATGGGGTGCTCTATGGTATTGAACGTCTGCAGGAAGCAGTGAGGAGGAATGGTAGCCTTGATCCTGAAGCGCTGACTCAAACCCTGCTTGACGGGGTGAGTGACTTTCGCGACTTAACACCGGCAGATGATGATGTCACTGTTATGGTGATCAGCAGACCTTGATTCGGAAAAAAGGAGATGGAGGGAACTATTATGGATATCATTCATAGAACATCAGACGGCATCAGCATCATTATGATAAAAGGAAACATGTCTGCAGACGCCATAGAACATGCGAGAAGTGAGATAGAAGGCATTGTGGCCGTTGATGGAACCGAGCTGCTTCTTGATCTAAAAGAAGTTGAATTCATTGATAGCGCAGGAATAGGCGCAATAGTTTATATGGTAAAAAGATGTCGACGTTCAGGTGGAACTGTTAAAATAGCCAATGTCCAGGGTCAGGTACGGGATGTCTTCAGAATGGCGGGGTTGGATAAAGCTCTTGACATATACACTTCCATTGACACTGCTCTGGAGAGCTATCCGGCTCCTAAGAGAGATATATTGACTGGCCATATAGCTGGCCCCATATTGAAAAAGGGTTGATCTCTCATGAATAGTACAATTAACGTAAGCGATTGAACATTTTATGAATATCTTGGTGATGGGTTGACAAAACAATTTCCATAGCCCGGAGATTTGTGTTAAAATGAGACACTTTATATTGAGAAATATTGTCTGGTGAGGAAATCGGTTATGCAGTCTGTATTAACAGCGTGCTGACCATAATGGACGGAGACGATGAGTAAATCACTGATTTTTGTTGTTGACGATGAGCCTAATCTGAGAAAACTGCTCACTTACTGGATTGAGGCTGAAGGGTACCGGGTGAGGGCTTTTGAGAATGGTACGCAATGTCTGGATGCAATCGAAGAAGGTCCGGAGGTGATCTGCCTGGATATTATGATGACTGGTATGAACGGATTAGAGGTTCTGGAAAGAATACAATTGTTTGATGCGAGGCTACCAGTTATCATGGTAACGGCCAAAGATAGTATCGAAGATGCCGTAGCTGCAATGAGACTGGGGGCCTATGACTATATCGGCAAGCCCATTGATCGTAATAGACTCAGAACCACACTGAAGAAGGCAGTCGAAAGATATGCCATGGCCAAAGAGATCGGCCAGCTTCGCAAAGAGCTTGGCAATGCCTATTCGTTCGATAATATCATTGGTAAATCTACTGCCATGGCCAGAGTTTTCGAGCAGATTGAGAAGGTTCTCGAAAACAATATTAACGTCCTCATTCAGGGTGAAAGTGGAACGGGTAAGGAACTCGTAGTTCGTGCTATTCACTATCATGGCGCACGAAAAAGCGGGCCTTTTGAAGCCGTCAATTGCGGAGCAATTCCTGAGCACCTCCAGGAAAGTGAGCTGTTCGGTCATCAAAAAGGGGCTTTTACCGGGGCACTCCAGTCACAGGTGGGAAAAATTGAGATGGCGAAAGGTGGAACCTTCTTCCTCGATGAGGTAGGTGAGATGACGCCGGCTCTGCAGATAAAACTTCTCCGCTTTCTTCAAGACAAGATCGTCGAACCTGTAGGGGGACGAAATAAAATAAAGGTTGACGTTCGCATCATTTCAGCCACCAACAAGGATCTGAAAAAGGAAGTGGAAAATGGGGCATTCCGGGAAGACCTCTATTATCGTCTGGCGGTTTACCCGATCACACTTCCGCCTCTGCGTGAAAGGAAAGAAGATATTCCATCAATGCTTAGTCACTTTTTCAGGAAATACAAGAAGGAGACAGGGAAGGAAATCCGCCTGGTAGATAATCGGGTTATGGATGTCATTATGGATTATGACTGGCCCGGCAATGTACGTGAACTGGAAAACGTGATCTATAGGGCGATGGTGATTTGTGACACAGATAAGCTCCAGCTCTCCTGCCTTCCCCCTCAGCTAACCAGGATACTCCCCAAAAACTGCCTGGAACCTGCAGGGCAGCCAAAACCAGCAATTGAAGTTTTGCAATCTCCGTCGGAGATCATGTCTATGGATGATCTGGAGAAAAAGGCCATGCTCCATGCCCTTGAGGGAACAAAGGGTAACCTGACTATGGCGGCAAAGCAATTGGGCATGGGGCGGGCGACTTTTTATCGGAAGATAAATAAATATGGTCTCCATAAACTGAGCCCGTTTCTTAAAAACAATGACTGATGATGGCAGGCGATGACATATTCCCTGAGGACAGGTTCTGAAATGACAAAATTATTCGTCCAGAAAATATTGGATCGACTTTTTTATTATCAGAAGGTATTCGTATTTGTTTGGGAAGCCGGAAAATGCAACTCAAGCTTCCAAGCAAAAATTCCCATTTCTTTTGGCCATGCTTCACCAGAGGAATTATCAGAGGTCTATCTGAATAAGGAAACAGATTTGAAATCATATCCGTGGGAGTTCCTCGAAGAAAAAATCGTAACTGGCAGGTGGCACTGTATATGCGCGAAGCATAAAGAGGAAATTATTGGCTATGCCCTATATAGCACAGCCGAAATGTCCTTTGCCGGAACGAAAAGCATCGTCTTTGATCTCCCGACGAATGCTGCCTATATTTTTAAGGCGTTTGTCTATCCGACTTTTCGGAACCTTTCGATTCACAAGGCAATAGCTGATTTCACATTTAAAACAGTTCATGAAATGGGTTTCGATCTGGCATTATTTTCGATCAATAGTACCAACAATATCTCTATACACAATAATGTTAAACTGGGTAGTGCCATTGCAGGATCTGCCGTGTTCATAAAGACCAGGTTTTTCAATAAAGTGTTCATTTCAGGAAGACTCGACAAAATGGGGGTCAGGATAAGGAAGATTTTTTAGACGCCTCACTTTAATACATTCCATGCAAATGGATATTTTCCACGTTTCAATTTGATACACACATAACAACATGCCTCTCTCTGTTCATGAATGAAATATTCTCTAAACATCATAAATAATAGCATATTTTAACGTCGCTGCCAGCCCGAACGTGTTGGCATTAAAGATGCAATGAGTGCATTGACGACGTGGGACACGTTCGCATATGAACAATATTTATGAGGAGTTATTTCCATGCAATCTTTACCATTTATTACAATTGTCATGCCGGTGAGGAATGAGGAAACTCACATTAAGTCAACGTTAAAGAGCCTCTTGACCCAGGACTATCCACAGGACAGGTTCGAGATCATTGTTGCCGATGGTATGTCCAGTGATCAAACCAGGGACATCGTGAATGATTTAAGCAAAAAGTATCCCAATGTCATTCTTCTGGATAACCCGAAGCGACTCTCTAGTGCTGGAAGGAACGTAGGTTTTCGACAGGGGCAAGGCGACGTTTTCATGGTGGTCGATGGCCACTGTTACGTTCCGACAGACCAGATTTTTCATAACATTGCCGCGTCCCTAAAGAAGAGCGGGGCAGAGTGTCTCGGCAGGCCCCAGCCTCTGGATCCTCCGGGCATCAACGAGTTTCAGAAGAGTGTTGCGCTGGCCAGGGCTTCCCGGTTTGGTCATGGCGGAAGTTCTCTTATCTTCTCGGAGGCGGAGGGATACGTTAGCCCGGTCAGCAACGGGGCCATTTACCGCAAAGAGGTTTTCGAAAAGGTGGGATACGTAGATGAGGCCTTTGATGCCTGTGAGGATGTGGAATTCAATTTCAGGGTGGAAGAGGCCGGAATAAAAACCTACATGAGTCCTTCCCTCACCATCAAGTATTATCCACGGGAAACGCTTAGCGCCCTTTTCCAACAGATGAAAAGATACGGGGTAGGGAGATTCCGTCTCATAGAAAAACACTCGGGAGCCTTTAGCATCAACACTCTCATTCCTTCCGCGTTCATGGGCGGTCTGATTCTGGCGCCGCTGCTCAGCCTGATCGCCCCTATTTTTTTTCTTGCTTTCGGTATCATATATGGGTTCTATTCTCTGGTCTCTCTATTTACCTCCATAGGGATCGCATACAAACACGGGTTCAGATATCTGCGCCATCTACTCCCTGTTTTTTTCACCATCCACGCCGGCCTCGGATGGGGGTTCTTAACATGTCTGTCCGGGATGATCGGGAATAAGTTTAATAAACACCGTGCGGCTGTGGCCGAGGCGCCAACTTTTCATAGAAAAAGCGAGACAATAATTCCCGGCGAAGCGCCTTCTTTGGTCCAACATTCGGATGGGGAAAATAACTTCCGGCTCATGGATCCCTACATGTCCTTAGAGATACAGCGAATTCGGGAGACGATTCTTAATGCTAACCCGAACAAGAAAACCAAAACGATCATGGTTACCGGTGCCCATGAAGGAGCAGGAGCAACAACGCTTATTTTGAGACTGGTGATCAGTATTGCGCTTCTGAAAAAAATGAAGATCTTGCTGGTGGACATGAACATGCACCATCCGCGACTCCATCGCGCTTTTGGCCTGGATTCCGAGGGCGGTTTTACGGATGTCATGAACAACAGGATTAGCTGGAGGGATGCCTGCAAAGAAACGGGCATTCCAAAGTTAAAGATCATGACCTCCGGAAGGCAACAAGATGAACCACCAAATTTACAGGAAATCACGGGGCAGGAGGAGCTGTTGCTGCAATTGCAGGAGGAGTTCGATCTGGTCATTGTTGATACCTCGGCGGTGAACAGGCGCAACAGGAAAAATGTTGATCCCGTACTTTTAAGCCGCGTAATGGATCTGGTCGTGCTGGTGGTCAGGGAGAAAGTGAGTACGAAGACCCAGCTTAAAAAAGCCATCGAGGATATGGCCAATAACGGTGGAAAAGTAAGTGGAATCGTGTTCAATAAATACCCCTTATCTTCCCTGGCATAGGAAGCGAAATTATGAAAAATGAAAGACATAAAAACTCCCAACTTGATTTAGCCACGCTGGTATCGAGCTATCTTGTGCCC
>JBAXON010000180.1:0-6754 GCA_037133255.1 Deltaproteobacteria bacterium | reverse complement strand
GTGCTGTCTTTGTTGGCAAAGCAGCTTGGCGCATACCTGGGGCGTCGTCGGCTTCCTCTTAATCCCAGATTAAAAGTGGTGTAGTACAAGGGCCGTGGTTACTTTGCGGTATTCCAGAAGCGTCTTGCGTTTTCAGAGAAAATCATTTTCCTGACTACTTTATCCGTTTCCGTGGCCACAAGCATGCGGGCAAGGACTGTGGCGACAGGATAAAACGGGAAGTCTGATCCGAACATCAACCTTTCCGGTCCGAGTTCCTTAATCATCTTTCGAATGTTATCAACGCTTTGCCCCTGCACATCCATCCATACGTTGCGGTGATTCTTAGCGATGCGCACAGCCTCTTCGTTTTGCAGAGCACCGGCATGACACAAGACGAAGCGCACAGCTGGAAACGCGGCAACCGGCTCGGAAAAATTTTTAACATCAGCATAATCTTCAGAATATAACATGCGGGCAAGGCCACTTTTCGGCTCCTGTCCGGTACGTCCGCAGTGAATGAGGACGGGAAGATCATTTTTCCCCGCGGCTTCATAGCAAGGCCACGCCGCCCTGTCGTTGGGATAAAATCTGGCCGAATTGGGATGCATCTTTACACCTTTGAGCCCCATGGTTTTATATTCCACGACCTCTTTTGCGGCATTGCTTGAAGTCGGTTTTACGGAACAGCAGACGATAAAACGATCCTTTGATCCCGATTTTTCAATCTCACTTAGATACCACTGCGTCAAGTCATCGCCAAAGGGCAGACCATACTTAATCGGGAACACTACCGCCTTTTCGATGCGCAGCAGATCCATCTCCGCCAGCAGATTCGGGATGGTGTGTGTATCTGTCACGCTGCTTCCCAGTGGGGTCATCTGTCGTATGATGGTACTGGTCATTTTCTGCTTGTCTGCCGGTGTCTGGTTTTTGTTCATGTAGACATTTAGTGAAAGCTCATCATGAGGTTCGATATAATATTCAGTTTTCGGGGTTGATCTCTGCAGATCTGGCTTTAATCCGGCAAACGTATTCAGGGCGAAATGCGTGTGTCCGTCGATGCCTCCATCAAGGCCGTCAACAGTAAGTCTAAGCAGGCCGCGATCGGTCATCTCAAAATAGGGCAGGTCGGTGAGGCCTTGAAATCCGGAGTAAATTCTTTTGTTCATTAGCTCCTGATTGAAAATCTTTTCTGCCCAGGACAGCTCGCTTGATCAAAGAACTGCCGCGGCAGATCCTGCGGCAACTAGCGCCGATCGAACAAATTCACGCCTGTTCATATTTTGTTTCATAGTTTTCATCAAATACATCCCTGCCAAAAATTGTTAAAAACTTCCCTTGCTCGAGTTTCTCTCCTTAGGTGTTATTATGCGAGAGCTTTGCAAAACCACATAAGACTAACAATTTTGTCATTCCGTGCAAGCGCAGCGCGACACGGAATCCAGTATCCCCGTTTCTTCCTTTTCTACTGGCGATTTAGAATCGTTTCCGTCTTGACCACCCGAATTTGACCAAGCTCACCGGTATTGTATCCCAGAATATTTGTGATAATGTCAACAGGGCGTGCTGAGCCGGACTGCGCGTGGCGTATTGTTAAATCTATTTTTTTACTGACGGTATCAAGCAACATACTTTCTATAAAAGGACGAATATCCTTGGTAATGGTTTTGCCTTTGGAAAGTCTTTGGATGTTAAATGAGGAAGCGGCCATAAATTTATCCATGTTTTCTTTAATTGCAGCCAGACGATCAGTATCAATATCAGCGGGCAGGCGCAGTTCGTAGATAAATCCCCGCAATGATTGCGCAAGGTCTTTGGCGCTATAAGAAAGAAGCTGGATACCTGATACCTCAATACCATGCGGCAGAGCGGAATTAATTTCAGCCATCAACGCGTTCAAATCGCCGGAATACTCCTGTGTGGTTATATCCATATATTCATGTTTGCTTTCCATCCCTACCGAAGTGGCTGTGGCAAAGGAGATTTTGGGGTGAGGGTGGTAGCCTGCGGAATAACAAAGCTCAATACTGCTGCGCCTAAGCGCCCGGATCAAGGCCATGGATAATTCCAGATGCGAGAAAAAGCGGGCGCGATCAAGTTTGGTAAAGGTAAGGCGATATACTTTTGGCGGCAAATTCGTCTCAGCATTCGCGGTAACAGGCGTTGCTGTAATTGAGGTATTAGCGTCCGGCAGTTGTATTGCTTTTGAAAAAATATTTTTTGTCGCGGTAACGTCGCAAACTCCACAGTTTTGACAACCGGAGTATCGGCAATCTTCCGTATCGGCAGATTCTAATGATCTAGTTTTTTCCTGTAAAAGAAATTCCCGGCTCACACCGCAGTCAATGTTATCCCAGGGCAGGGCTTCAGTTGTGTTTCGCTCCCGTAGATAATATTCCGGATCAATGCCCGTTTCCTGAATTGCTTCCTGCCAGAGATCGAAACGCAGGATTTCGCCCCAGCCATCAAAGCGGCAGCCTTTCTGATAAGCAGCCACAAGCAGTGTGCCTATTTTTTCATCACCGCGGGAAAACAATCCCTCCAGCAGACTCATTCGGGCATCATGCCATTTAACAGTGAGATTTCTTTTCTTAATTCTCTCGCGGATAAAATTTTGCCGCTTGTAAGTTTCATCGGCAGAAAGCTGACTCTGCCATTGAAAAGGTGTGTGCGGCTTGGGAACAAAGGTGGAGAGGCTGATTGTTACCTGCCCGCGATTTTTAGCCGCACGCAACGCCTGATTGCTCAAATCAATAATGCCTTCCAAGTCCGATTGCTCTTCACCGGGCAGACCCAGCATGAAATAAAGCTTGATGGATTTCCAGCCGGCGGTAAATACTTTATCTACCGTTGCCAGCAAATCTGCGGCGTTGTTACCCTTATTGATGATTTGGCGCATCCTGTCGGTTCCGGCTTCTGGCGCCAGTGTAAAACTGGTTTTGCGGGTTTTCTTGATTTCGTCAATTAAGGTTCCGGTCAGGGATTCGACCCGCAATGAAGGCAGTGCGAGTGCTACACGGCTTGCATAATAACGCTTCATCAGGCTTTGAATTAAAGGTTCGATGCAGCTGTAGTCGCCGGAACTCAAAGACAACAGCGATATTTCATCATGCCCGGTTGCTTGCAATAAATTTTGGGCCATTTCCAGAAGTAGTGATGAGTTTCTCTCACGGTAAGGACGCCAAATCATCCCGGCTTGGCAAAATCTGCAGCCGCGTGTGCAGCCACGGGCTATTTCCAGAATAATGCGGTCATGAATTGTCTGCATTACCGGTACAACTGGTTTTTGCGGATGCGGCCATAAATTAAGATCAATGGCTTTTCTTTTTTTGATGATTTGATCTTTCTTATGGTGAGCAGGAACGTAAATGCCGGGGATTTGTGCCAGTCTCTCGATCATGTCAATTCTGGATAGTTTTTGTTTTTTTCCTGTGCGGATTGCTTCGGCAATTTCAATTACAGCCTCTTCACCTTCACCAATGACGAAGGCATCAATAAACTCAGCCAGCGGCGCCGGATTAAAGCAACAGGGCCCTCCGGCGATAATCAGTGGATGTCCGTCTTTTCGATCGGCGCGCTTAAGCGGTATTGCTCCTAGATCCAGCATAGTTAATACGTTGGTGTATGATAGTTCATATTGGAGAGAGAATCCGACAATATCAAAATCTGTCAGCGGGATTTGGCATTCCAGGGAAGTCAGCGGCAAATTACCTTTTCTTAACTGGCTTTCCCGATCCGGCCATACCGCAAAACATCTTTCCGCGGCAACATAGGGAATTTCGTTGAGAATGGAATATAAAATCTGAAAACCAAGATGAGACATGCCGACTTCATAAGTGTCCGGGAAGGCCAGCGCGAAGCGCACATCAGCCTTTTCTTTGCGGATGGAATTTACTTCCGCGCCGGTATAACGGCTGGGCTTTTCGGCGCGAAGCAATAGCTCATCGTGGTTATCATTATTACTCATAGTATTTTATTTTTCCGCGTCCGCGTAGATGTGAGGATTATATTTGTAAGGATTTTCTTTGATGTCCCTAAGCATTGATAGCGCCAGTTTTTGAGAAAAATTTGCTGCGGAAAGATAACCCAGTAAATTATTTTTGAAAGTATTAAGCAACTCTTTGCGTACGGCATCCTCATTTTCCTTAGGCACAATAATTCTTTCCGCTTTGTGACGGTAAGTAAGTTCTTCACCAAAGATATTTTTTACCTGATCATAGTCGGAAGTGTCGGCAAAAAAAGACGTTTCCAGGTTAATTTTGATTTGCATGGATAATTCCACTTTCACTGTAGCGGTTGCTATAGATCGGGATAAGTCAAAAATTTTCAACGTCAGGCCATTGCTGAGTTTTATTTCTTCCAATAATTCCATTTATTTTTAATCCTCTATATTGTTTTTTGAAAGCAACCTGCCATTAACATTTTTAAGCTTGACCTGCAACGCTAATCCTTTTATTGTGAAACTCCAATTCCGAAAGCGCCGCTGCGCGGAATTGGCAAGTTGAACAATCGCGCAGCGAAGGGTCTAAAACCCCTTAGCGAGCTTGCGGAATCTGTTTCTAAAGCTTGCTTTGGGGTTCATACCCGTGATAAATGACGGCAAAATTGAAATACTTAAGGAAAGATGAATTATTATGGATGAAGCCAACGCGATTTTACTTTTATCCTGTCCGGACCAGAGGGGTCTTGTTGCCAGGTTATCAAATTTTATTTTTCAGAATAGCGGCAATATTGTTCATGCCGACCAGCACACTTCCAAAAGTGGCAAGCTCTTCTTTATGCGTATCGAGTGGGAACTAAACGGTTTTGCGCTCAGTCGGGAGGAAATTCCCGTTGTCTTTGCTCCTTTGGCCAGACAGTATGATATGAAATGGGATTTGCATTTTACCGATTATGTTCCAAGAATGGCAATTTTCGTTTCTAAACATATGCACTGCCTGCACGATCTCATTTTGCGACGGCACATGGGCGAATTGGCGGCTGGTATTGAAGCGGTAATCAGTAATCATCCGGATGCCCGAGAGCTTGTGGAACAGTTCGGGTTGAAATTTTTCCACTTTCCGATCACAGAAAAAAACAAGGGTCAGCAGGAAGAGCGTGAGTTAGAGCTACTAAGAGAGATGAAAATTGATTTGGTGGTGCTGGCGCGTTACATGCAGGTTCTCAGCGGAAAATTTCTGGAAGGTTACGGAAGCAGGATAATCAATATCCATCATTCATTTTTGCCCGCGTTTGCCGGAGGCAATCCTTATCAGCAGGCCTTTAACCGTGGTGTGAAAATTATCGGAGCAACAGGACATTATGTGACAGAGCAGCTCGACGAAGGTCCGATCATCGCGCAGGATGTGATCAAAATCAGCCACCGCGATACGATTGCCGATATTCAGACAAAGAGCAAAGATTTGGAAAGGGTTGTGCTGGCGAGGGCTTTGCGTCTGCATCTGGAAAACAAAATACTGGTTTACGGGTCAAAGACAATTGTCTTCGAATAAAAAATGTCAATAAACACAAAACTGATCATCCTATGCCAGCCTGATGCGGGTAAATCCTGCGGGGCTTGCTGCGGGCTTTATAATTATGTGGATAGTTCCCGCTCTTCTCTTGAGCAGCGGCTGCGAGCGCGTACAAAGTGCTTTAAAGAAATTGTCAAGAACCAGAACGATGTGGAGCGTTACGCGAGCCAGACGCTTGCGGCTGAAGACTTTGCCAAAAGATACGAAGTAATTTATTGCTGTGAATATCTGGGTTTTTTGGACGCGGGGGAAAAGAAAGTGGGCTGTCTGCTTCATCCCCAGCAAAATTCCGGTATTGATTTGCGTACTTGTTCTTTTTACGGGCAGGAGATCTGTGCCGGGCACATTTGTCCCAGCCATCATTTTATTCCCCATACGCAATCGCAAATTTTGATAAAAATAATTGAAGACTGGTATCTTTACGGCCTGTGTCTAACCGATATTGATTTGGTGAAGACTTATTTCCGCCTGATTGCTGACAGGATTGGGCAGGAGCTTAAGCCTGAGGTCTTCAATAACGAATCATTAAAAAATATTGCTCTTGAATTTTTTAATTGGAAAATTACCTGGCCGTTTCGTTCGCCGGAAACCAACCGGCTGGGGAAGTATTACTTTGACGGGTCGCAGTACATGATCAGTTATATTGACTACGAAAAATACGGCAGGGATGTCTCTGAACTCAATCCAATTTTCCTGAGCCTTTCTTCCTCTTTTCAGAATGCTTCCCAGATTGAGAAGGCCGAAAGGTTGGTCTGGTCAAATATTGAAAGCTTCATTGCTGCTTATACCAATTAGATATCAGACGTTAAGAAATTGATTGATTTTGCATAATACCAAGTTGCTTTCAAAAATTCATATTTTTTTGAAAGCAACTTGGTATTACCTGTGTCATTTCTGATTTTTATTGACAGGGAGCGCTTATATTGAGTATTATGCAACACCAATCACGGGCATGAACCCCAAAGCAAGCTTTGGAAACATATTCCGCAGCAAGTTGTGGGGGTATTATGCCCTCCGCTTCGCGGGATTGTTCAACTTACCAATTCCACTGCGTCGCAGATGACCTTTGGGGTACTGTGCTTTTGGAATTGGAGTTTCACAATCATTTTATGGAGACGCGTTAAATGAATGAAATGTCCAAAGAAATACTTTTCTCCCGCGCGGTGATTAAAAAACGGGTGCAGGAGCTAGCTATTCAAATCTCTGGTGATTACGCCGGCCGTGAATTGATCCTCATTGGCATTCTCAGGGGCGCGTTT
>JBAXON010000179.1:0-6813 GCA_037133255.1 Deltaproteobacteria bacterium | reverse complement strand
GGTGGTGGTCATAAACGTAAATACCGCATCATTGATTTCTGCCGCAATAAAACTGATATCCCGGCAAAGGTTGCCGCGATTGAATATGATCCAAACAGATCGGCAAGGATTGCTTTGCTCAACTATCGAGATGGTGAGAAAAGATATATTGTCGCGCCGGCGCAAATTAATGTTGGAGATACGATAATCAGTGGTGAAAAGGCTGATATTAAACCAGGGAATGCTATTCCGCTCAAGTATATTCCGCTTGGCTCATTAATTCATAATGTCGAATTAAAGGTTGGTCGTGGCGGTCAGTTAATTAGATCTGCTGGAGCTTACGGTCAGTTGATGGCCAAAGAAGGAAGTTATGCTCAAGTTCGACTTCCGTCAGGTGAAGTTCGCAAAGTTTTTATTGAATGTATGGCCACAATCGGTCAGGTGGGTAATAATGAACATGAAAATATCAGCATAGGCAAAGCAGGCAGAAATCGCTGGTTGGGCAAAAAGCCTCACGTTCGCGGTGTTGTTATGAATCCTGTCGATCATCCGATGGGGGGTGGTGAAGGTAAATCTTCCGGTGGAAGGCATCCTTGTACTCCTTGGGGTGTGCCGACAAAGGGTCATAAGACCAGAACAAACAAACGAACAGATAAATATATTGTAAAGAGAAGGGGTTAAATAAGCGTGGCACGTTCGATCAAAAAAGGTCCATATATTGAGGATAGGTTGCTAACCAGGGTCAGAAAGATGGAGACTGAAAGTAGCAAGAATGTTATCAAGACTTGGTCGCGGCGTTCAACCGTAACACCGGAACTTATAGGTTACACATTTGCGGTGCATAACGGGAAAAAATTCATCCCGGTATATGTAACGGAGAATATGGTAGGGCACAAGCTCGGTGAGTTCGCGCCGACAAGGACTTTTTATTCACATTCCGGCGATCGTAAAACGAAAGTGCGTAAGTAAATCCTCAATCCAGAGTGGATACTTTTGGAGTTAATTATTATGGAAGCAAAAGCTATTGTAAAATATATAAGAATGTCACCACAGAAAGTAAGATTGGTGACTGATTTGGTCAGGGGCAAGAAAGTACAGGAAGCACGTAATATACTTCTTTATACTCGAAAATATGCGGCGGCCATAATTGCGAAGCTTCTGAAATCAGCGGTTGCCAATGCCTCTCAGAATCCCAGTATCAATGAAAATGTTCTCTACGTTAAGGAGATATTCGTAGATCAAGGGCCGGCATTAAAGCGCTGGAGAGCAAGGGCTCAAGGAAGAGCGGCGGGAATAAAGAAAAGAACTTCACACATTACAATAGTAGTGGATGAAAAGTAAGGAGGCACGATATTGGGTCAGAAGGTTAACCCGGTAGGATTACGACTAGGCTATATTAAAAAGTGGCAATCAATATGGTTTGCCGAAAAAAGCTATAGCGAAATGCTGCATGAGGACGTGAAGATTAGGAAGTTCCTTAAGAAGAAGCTTTATAATGCAGGCATTTCTAAAATTGAGATAGAGAGAGCCGCTAATAAAGCAAAAGTGAATATATATGCGGCAAGACCCGGTATTATTATCGGTAAAAAAGGCTCTGAAATTGAGAAACTGAAAGCGGACGTTGAGAAATTTTCGAAAGCTGAAATTATAATCAATATTTTAGAAGTCCGTAAACCGGAAATAGACGCACAATTGGTGGCTGAAAATGTTGCCAGCCAGTTGGAAAGGCGAGTCGCTTTTCGGCGTGCGATGAAAAAGTGTGTCGGTTATGCACTGAAGTTTGGAGCCAAGGGGATAAAAATATCATGCTCCGGCAGATTGGGCGGATCTGAAATTGCCCGATCAGAATGGTATCGTGAGGGTAGGGTCCCGCTTCACACTCTGCGCGCCGACATTGACTATGGGTTTATCGAGGCCCACACAGCTTACGGGTTGATTGGTGTTAAAGTTTTAATTTTCCATGGAGAAGTATTACCGACCAAGAATGAAAAATTATAATCTTGCCGATAAGGTGATAAGGCAGGTAGTAAGTTAGTATATAAGGTGTGCTGGGAAACGGGAGTTTTAGATTATGTTAATGCCGAAAAGGGTAAAATACAGAAAGTTACAAAAAGGTCGTATGGGCGGCAAAGCCACAAGAGGGAGTTCGATTTCTTTTGGTGATTATGGACTGCAGGCGGCTGAATGTGGTTGGATTACAGCAAGACAGATCGAAGCTGCCCGTATCGCCATGACTCGTTATGTCAAACGCGGTGGTAAAATCTGGATTCGGGTATTTCCGCACAAGTCGGTGACTAAAAAACCGGCGGAAACCAGAATGGGTAAGGGTAAGGGAGCACCGGAAGGATGGGTGGCGGTTGTTAAACCTGGTACGGTACTCTATGAGATGGAAGGTGTAACCAGAGAAGTAGCCAAAGAAGCATTTCGTCTGGCATCACATAAATTGTCTATCGGCACTAAATTTATGGCAAGGGAGATATCTGATGAAAATTAAAGAAATCAGAGATCTCGGTATAAGCGAGCTCAATCAAAAAAATAGTGAAATTCTCGAAGAACTTTTTCGATTAAAGATTCGGCATGCATCCGGTCAGTTGGAATCGCCGGCAACGTTGGGGCGTCTCCGCAAAGATATAGCCAGAATCAACACTGTGCTTAAGGAAAAGGAGGCTGTGGTTTAACATGGCTGTTCAAGCAAACAAGCGCACGATCAAGGGCGTAGTAATAAGCGATAAGATGGATAAAACAATCGTGGTTAAAGCCGAGCGATTGGTGAAACACCCTATTTTCCATAAGTATGTGCGCAAACATGTGAAATACAAAGCTCATGATGAAAAAAATGAGTGTAAGTCCGGAGACACAGTTGTAATCATTGAGGCACGGCCTATGAGTAAAGATAAACGCTGGCGGATGCTGGAGATTCTGGAGAGAGCAAAATAAAGAGCAATACTTGCATTAATGCAGGTAAGTTGTTTGGAAGAGGTTTTATTTATGATTCAGATGCAGACGATACTAAATGTTGCGGATAATTCCGGCGCCAAAAAGGTTGCTTGTATTAAGGTGCTTGGTGGATCGAAGCGTCGTTATGCCAGTTTAGGTGATATTATTGTGGTTTCGGTAAAAGAAGCAATTCCGAATTCCAAGGTAAAAAAAGGCGACGTGATGAAGGCAGTTATTGTTCGGACAGTAAAGGAAGTCAGAAGGACTGACGGTTCTTACTTGAAGTTTGATGACAACTCCGCTGTTTTGATTTCCAATCAGATGGAACCAGTTGGAACGAGAATCTTTGGACCTGTTGCCAGGGAACTAAGAGCAAAGCAGTTTATGAAGATAATATCATTGGCACCAGAGGTTTTGTAAACCTGTTTTTTAAAGAGGGGAAAAATGAGTTTAGTCAGATTAAAAAAGGGTGATATGGTGAAAGTTCTTGCTGGTAAGGATAAGGGTAAAACCGGCAAGGTACTCAAGGCTCTCCCCGAAAAAGGAAAAGTAGTAATAGAAAAAGTTAACATTATTAAGAAGCATAAAAGGCCGGATCAGAAGTCTAAAGGCGGCGTAGTGGAAAAAGAGGGATCAATTCACATATCTAAAGTTGGATTGTTTTGTAATAAATGCAATGCAGCTGTGAGGATAAAAAGTAAGGTCCTTGAAGATGGGAAAAAGGTACGTCTCTGTAGTAAATGCAGTGATGTAATCAATGTGGGTTAGAGGAAAATGGCAAGACTAAAGGATTATTATTCAAAAACAGTAGTTCCCGCTCTGATTAAGGAATTTAATTACAAAAATCCGATGCAAGTTCCCAGAATGGAAAAGATTGTGATTAACATGGGGCTTGGCTCGGCCATTGAAAATGTAAAAATTATTGATGGCGCCGTTCAGGAATTAGCCACGATTACCGGGCAGAAACCGGTAATAACCAAGGCAAAGAAATCTATTGCGACATTTAAGTTGAGACAGGGCATGTCCATTGGATGTTCAGTCACGTTAAGAAAAGAAATGATGTACGAGTTTTTTGACCGACTGGTTAATGTAGCGCTACCAAAGGTGAGAGACTTTCGCGGTATATCACCCAATGCATTTGACGGCAGGGGAAATTTTTCCATGGGTTTGCAGGAACAAATTATTTTCCCGGAGATTGAGTATGACAAGGTAGAAAAAGTCAAGGGAATGAATATAACCATCGTAACTACGGCTAAAAGTGATGCTGAAGCAAGAGTTTTTCTAAAGCTGATGGGTGTGCCTTTTAAGAATTAAGTAAGAAAGCTTCGGAGGAGTTTGGTGTGGCAAAGAAGTCATTAATTGCAAAAGCAAAAAAAAAGATGAAGTTTTCGGTAAGAGAATATAACCGTTGCCCGCTTTGCGGCCGGCCGCGAGCGTATTACAGAAAATTTGACATGTGTAGAATTTGCTTGCGGAAACTTTCCCTGATGGGTGAGCTTCCCGGTGTAATCAAATCGAGTTGGTAACTTAAAGTTAAGGAGAAAAAGCATGGGGATGACTGATCCTATTGCCGATATGCTTACTAGAATTCGGAATGCTAATAAGGCGCGTTTTAAGAGTGTCAATGTTTATATGTCTAAGATGAATGTCAGCATTGCCAAGGTATTAAAAAACGCCGGATATATTATCAGCTACGATAATGTGAAAGATGAAAAGGGGCAGCAGATGTTGAAAATTGCTCTGAAGTATCCCGATACAAAACGTGCAGTAATTACGGATATTGAAAGAATTAGTAAGCCAGGACGCAGAGTCTATGTAGCTTCTGATAATATTCCTAAAGTTCTTAATGGTTATGGGATTGCTGTTCTTTCGACTTCCCGCGGTGTTATTACCGATGAGGAAGCAAAAGAGTTGAATGTTGGCGGAGAAATCCTTTGTAAAGTTTGGTAATTGAAATAAACGAATTAAGCTGGAGTGCTTGTCCATGTCGAGAATAGGTAAAAAACCGATCACTTTGCCCAAGAATGTTAAAATCAGTCAAAGTGACGGATTAGTAAAAGTAGAAGGGCCCAAAGGAACTCTTTCTTCGCAGTTGCCGGAAGGGATTTCGATGAAAATGGGTGAAGGAAGTCTCGTTATTGAGAGAAACTCTGAGGAGAGACTTACACGCTGCTATCATGGCTTGGCCAGAACTTTAATTGGAAATATGGTTATCGGTGTTAGTACCGGTTTCGAAAAAGGCCTGGAAATTTCCGGTGTTGGTTATCGAGCCGAAGTTACCGGAAACAGTGTAAAGCTGCTTTTGGGTTTTTCCAGTCCGATACAATATGATATTCCAAAAGGGATAGAGATAAAAGTTGACAAGCAAGTCAATATGGTGATTTCCGGTATTGATAAGCAAATGGTGGGTAGAGTTGCAGCAGAAATCAGATCTTTAAAAAAGCCGGAGCCTTACAAGGGCAAGGGTATTAAGTATGTAGGCGAGCACATCAGGCGCAAGGCGGGAAAATCGGCAGGTGCCTAAGAATATTTATAAATATTTTTTACAATGTATTAAAGAGGTGGAAACTTGGCTTCCAAAAAGACACTAAAGATAAGAGAAAAAAGAGAAAAAAGAGTAAGGGGCAGGTTTAGCGGAACTCAGGAAAGACCGCGTCTTTCCGTATTTCGATCGGCCAGGCATATTTATGCTCAAGCCATAAACGATGTTCAGGGAAGTACTTTAGCTACAGCTTCAACTTTGAGCAAAGAAATAGCAGCAAAAATCAAGGGCAAGAAGAAAGAAGAAGTGGCTAAAGAAGTGGGAAAACTAATCGCGTCAAACTTAAAATCTCTCGGAGTAGATAAGGTTGTCTTTGATAGAGGAAGGTTTCTCTATCATGGCCGGGTAAAAGCCCTGGCTGATGCAGCACGGGAAAATGGGCTGATATTTTAGTTTGAACTTTTGGGTATATAACTCATGATAAGGGAAAAATCGTTGGAAAAAAAAGAAATGAAAGAAATGAAAGATGTGGAGCTCCTCGACAGGGTTATTGCCATTAATCGAACGGCAAAGGTTGTCAAGGGCGGAAGGCGATTTCGTTTTAGTGCGATAGTCGTAGTTGGCGATGGTAAGGGCATGATCGGTTCAGGTCTTGGTAAGGCTCATGAAGTGCCGGAGGCCATCCGCAAGGGGATGGATATGGCCAAGAAGAATATGGTGAAAGTTGCCGTTATCGGAAAGACAATTCCTTACGAAGTCATCGGAAGTTTCGGCGCCGGGAAAGTAATGCTAAAGCCGGCCTCAGAAGGAACCGGGTTGATTGCGGGTGGTGCTGTAAGAGCCGTTCTGGAAGTAGCCGGTGTCCATAATATTCTGACGAAGTGTCTCGGCTCCCATAATCCGCACAATTTAGTTAAGGCCACCTT
The DNA here is from genome assembly GCA_037133255.1 of Deltaproteobacteria bacterium. GTDB lineage: Bacteria > Desulfobacterota > Syntrophia > Syntrophales > Smithellaceae > FEN-1160. The sequence goes on along the minus strand of JBAXON010000179.1, from coordinate 489 downwards.
GAATGGTCTCTGTCAGTTAAAAGACCCTGCGGAAATTGCGGCTCAAAGAGGCAGGTAAAATATTTATTGATATTTGACGAGGTAACTTGTTGTGGGTAAAATGTTAAAAATTAGAATGGTGAGAAGTGAAATCGGCCGGCCGGAAAAGCAAAGAAAAATTTTGCGTGGTTTGGGCCTGAATAAATTAAATAGCTGTGTAACATTAGTTGATACTCCGCAGACCCGCGGTATGGTACACAAAGTTATCCATTTAGTATCCATGGAAGAATCAAAGGAGTAGGTTATGGATTTAAGTTCGCTTCGTGCTCCGGCCGGCGCAACAAAGAAAAGAAAGCGGGTTGGTCGCGGTGATGCATCCGGTCATGGTGGAACTTCCGGCAAAGGTGATAAGGGACAGAATGCCCGCTCTGGTGGTTATACGAGGGATGGTTTTGAAGGCGGACAAATGCCCATGGCTCGAAGGTTGCCTAAAAGGGGTTTCCGTAATCC
>JBAXON010000178.1:0-6880 GCA_037133255.1 Deltaproteobacteria bacterium | reverse complement strand
TAGTGACTTAAGCAGACAGATTCGAAATTTAGCGATTAGGACAAAAAGTGATTTTATATTCGGTTCTGTCAGTTATTTGCGAAGAAGTAATTACGTTGATTTTTATAATAGCGCATATCTCTTATCTTCAGATGGCGAAGTCAAAGGTAGATATGATAAAGTTCATCTAGTTCCCTATGGTGAATACGTTCCATTGCGAAACGTCTTTCCTTTCATCAGAAGACTAACCGCCGGAATTGGTGATTTTAGTTCAGGTGGTGGATATTTCCCATTATCTACGGCAGACCGAAAAATCGGAGTTTTAATTTGTTATGAAGGCATCCTTCCTTTCGCCGCCAGAATGTATAAAAATGAATCCGCCGATATATTAGTCAACATTACCAACGATGCCTGGTTTGGTTCCACTTCCGCTCCTTATCAGCACTTATCCATGACCATCTTCAGAGCTGTGGAAACGCGTCTGTATCTGGTAAGAGCTGCAAATACAGGTATCTCGGCAATTGTTGACCCACGCGGGCAAATTCTTGCAAGCACAAATATTTTCCAGAGAGATTCTTTAAAAGGGAATGTTAAATTATTAAAGATACCTACTTTTTATGCGAAATATGGTGATCTATTAGTGGGTGTTTCTTTTATATTATGCATCCTTTGTTTATTATGGTGCTTATACCAAGTTGCTTTCAAAAAATAAACTATTAATTTTTGAAAGCTTACTTAGTATTATGCCCGGTAAATCAGTCATTTAATGTTTGACAGCGACTTGGTATTAAAAGGGAGGTTAAGAAATGCAAACAGAAAATATTCAAGAAAAAATTAGTGATTTAAAAAAACGAATTAAATATATAGGGGACTGTCTTTGACGTTGCGGAACTAGAATTAAAAATTAAAGACTTGGAAGTATTGTCCGCAAAAAATGATTTCTGGGAAAATCAGGATAATGCTCGTGAAGTTCTTCAAAAGAAGACGAAGCTGACTGATAATCTGGATAAATGGAAAAAATTTAATAAAGAAATAACTGATATAGAAAATCTTTGGGATATCGCGTTTCAAGAGAAAGAAGAGAATGTCCTGCATGATTTATCTTGTGACATGGACGCGCTTACTTCTTCCGTATGTCAGGAAGAAATTAAAATGATGCTCTCAAGCGAACAAGACCCAATGAACGCTATAATATCAATTCATGCCGGGGCAGGAGGAACAGAGGCGCAAGACTGGGTGGAAATATTGTTACGCATGTATTTGCGCTGGGCTGAAAAAAAAGGATTTACTACAAAAATTATTGATTGTCTGCAAGGAGATGAAGCCGGAATTAAAAGCGTATCGTGTACTATAGAAGGAGAGTATGCCTATGGTTATGCTAAAGCGGAAATAGGTATCCATAGGCTTGTTCGTATATCGCCGTTTGACGCTAATTCCAGAAGACATACTTCGTTTGCCTCAGTCTTTGTATATCCGGAAGTTGATGATGAGATAAAAATTGAAATCAATGAAGATGATTTACGCATTGATACTTTTCGTTCCGGTGGTAAGGGAGGGCAACACGTAAATAAAACCGATTCCGCTGTTAGAATTACACATTTGCCAACTGGGATCGTTGTGCAATGTCAAAATGAACGTTCTCAGCACAAGAACAAGGCAATGGCGATGAAGTATCTAAAATCAAGGCTCTATGAACGGGAACTTCAACAAAAGAATGATGAAAAAAATGAAGAAAATAAACTGAAAAAAGATATTGCGTGGGGCAGTCAGATTCGATCGTATGTTTTACATCCATATAAGTTGGTTAAGGATCACCGGACAAATTTGGAAATTGGCAATGCCAGCAAAGTACTAGATGGAGACATAGATGAGTTCATCCAGGAATATCTCATGAATTTCACAAGCCATTCCCTTCCTCCAAAATAGTTAAAGCAAAATTATACCAAGTAGATATCAAATATTAAAGGTTGATTTAACGGGCATGATACCAAGCAAGCTTTCAAAAATTCCTATTTTAATGTTTGAAGGCAACTTGGTATTAAAAGAATTTTGGGGAAAACAAAAAGTATGCTATAATCTTCGTCATAAAAAATAAATAATTTTGAACGTGTTGAGCTATTGGCAGAACGAACATACAAATTTAAAAAATGCATAGGAGTAAATCTTGATAATAATAAAAAAACACTTAGCCCTCATTTGTTTTGTTTTTTGTTTTTCCTTAATTATTCCCCTTTTATGTTTTGCTGAAAATGTAATCGGGAAAAATCCAATTGATAATATTGGCAATAATAAAGTCGCTTCCCCAACAACAATACAAGATAACCCTCAAACGGGAAATTTATCCGATAAGAGTGCGGTAAAAACTGCTCCAGTCCAAACTGATAAAGAGAGGGAGACGGAAGAAGAGCAGGATTTAATGGAAAAGGCTCTGGTTTTGCTGGAAGTTGCCGATGCTTTTTGGGTAAGGGGAGATGTTGAAAACACATTAAATACCCTGGATAAAGCTTACGCCTTAGTTCTCGACACAAATGGTGATGTGGATGTTGCAAGACAAAAAGATGACATACGTCTTCTAATTTCCAAACGCATATTATCTGTTTATTCAGCAAAGCAAACAGTCACTAATGGTAAAGCCAGTGAAATACCATTAATTATTAATGCCGATGTGGAAAAAGAAATCCGATCATTTCAGGGGCATGAACGGGAGTACTTTATTTCTTCTTATCAGCGGTCAGGACGTTATCGTTCTATTATTCTAAAAGAGCTAAAAAAGGCAGGGATTCCGGAAGAGTTGTTTTGGCTTCCCTTGGTGGAAAGTGGTTTTAAAATACAAGCTCTTTCGCGTGCACGGGCTCTTGGTTTGTGGCAATTCATTCCATCGACAGGCTACAAATTCGGCCTGAGCAGAGATGAATGGATCGATGAACGCATGGATGTGGAAAAATCAACGCAAGCGGCAATTGCGTATTTAAAAGAATTGCACAGTATGTTTGGTGATTGGCTTACAGTGCTTGCGGCATATAATTGTGGAGAGGGCAGGGTTCTCCGGGTTATATCCAGACAACACATCAATTATTTTGACCGGTTTTGGGATCTATATAATCAGTTACCCAGGGAGACGGCACGCTATGTTCCCAGATTTCTGGCTACTTTGCATATAATCAAGAATCCGCAAAAATATGGATTTAGTTTAGACGATGAGATTGAGAAGCCTATTGCCTTTAGCACGGTTAAAGTAAATAAAGTTATGAAACTTAGCGATATTTCTACTAAAATAGAAGTATCTGAAGATGTAATGAATCTGCTTAATTCAGAATTAAGGCATAAAATGACGCCGGATAGCGAATATGAATTAAAAATCCCTACAGAAGGTTTGGCTAAGTTTAATTTGGTAGTAAGTGAAATACCGGAGACTGAAAAACCACGCTTTTCCGCTAGAACTGTCTTCATCAAGCATAGAGTGAAAAGCGGCGAAACAGTTGCTTCTATAGCGAAAAGATACAAGGTATCTTCGGCAAATTTGGCTTCTTATAACAGCAAAACTGTAAAAAAAGGGTTAGTTGTTGGGCAAATATTGAATATTCCTATATTTCGTGAAACCCGATTATCAAATAATAGATATAAATCTAAAAACAAAAGAAGGCAGACAGAAGAGGTGGAGAAAAAGGCAAAAATCACTAATCAAACATTATCTGCAGGGGATGTGGATAAATTGGGAAATAAATACATAGTTATAAAAGGTGATAATATATCGATTATTGCCAGGAAGAATAATACTACTTCGGCAAAATTGATGCAGTTAAATAATTTTTCCGGTGCTGCGAAAATCAAACCCGGTCAAGTTTTAATTGTGAAATAATAGCAAGTTGCTTTCAAAAATAAACTATGAATTTTTGAAAGCTTACTTGGTATTATGCCCGTTAAATCAGCCTTTGAATGTTTAATAGTAACTTGGTATAAAAAAAATTAAATGAATGTAAAGAATGAAGTGGCATAGATAATTTAAACAATATTTGAATTGCCGGAGTTCAAAATTCTGAATAACTCTTTTTCTTTTATCCGCATTTTAGTTGTTTGAGCCTTCGTTGTGTTTTCGTGATTGAAGCCTAGCAAATGTAGTAGTCCATGAATTATTAAAAAATAAATTTCTTCCGACAAAGAAAGATTGCCAATGGCTGCGTCTCTTTGCGCAGTCTCTGCGGAAATAACAATATCACCTAAAATATTCGGATTGATATGGCCGAATTTGCCTTCCTGCAAAGAAAAAGAAAGGACGTTTGTAGAGTTATCTCTTTGCAAATAGTTCTTATTTAATTCTTTAATTGTCTTATCATCCACAAATGAAATGCTTAGTTCTTTATCTGCGCAGTCCATAATGTTTAGGAGTGTCCGGACAGTGCTGCGAATTTTACACCGCTGAATTTTAATTTTGGTCTGCTTGTTTTCGATTTGTATGTTCATTAGAATCTTTTTTGCCGTTAGTTTCTTTTACTGGAGATTCCGGATAGTCGACACGATGGTGAAAAATTCCGGTAAGAATTTTAGTGAATGTCTCCGCTATGGTATTGAGATTTCTTAATGTTAATTCGCACTCATCTAGTTGTCCCTCCATATAGATGCGTTCAATTCTTTCTCTGACCAAAGAACGAATTCTTGCCGGAGTGGGATTAGATAGTGTGCGCGAAGATGCTTCAATAACATCACCGATCATTACCAAACCAGCTTCCTTAGTTTGCGGCTTTGGTCCAGGATACCGAAAATCAATTTCCGATAAAGAACGGATCGATTCATCTTTATTTTTTTTTGCTTTGTCATAAAAGTAACTGACAATATTATTGCCGTGATGTTGGCGGATAATGTTAATAATCTGTCGGCCAAGTTTGACTTGAGAAGCTATTTCGCAACCATCCTTTACATGAGAAATAATTATCAAGCTGCTCATTTTTGGAGATAATTTGTCATGTTTGTTATCATAATTAGGCTGGTTTTCAATGAAGTACTGTGGTTTGTTAAGTTTACCAATATCATGATAATAGGCGCTTACTTTTGCCAGGAGAGAATTGGCGCCGATAGCTTCGGCTGCCGACTCCACAAGAGACGCTACAATAATACTGTGATGATAAGTTCCCGGCGCTTCAATAATCATTTTTTGAAAGAGCGGTTGATTAAGATTTGCCAGTTCTAGCAGCTTAATATCGGTGATGAAACCGAAAGCACTTTCAAAAATGGGGGTGATACCTGCTACGAGAATTCCGGTAATAACCCCCCCGGCAAAACCCATAATGAAACGCGAGAATAAATCATTAAACAAATTACCAGTTAAAAGATTCATGCAAAAGATTGCGGCAATGTTCACTATCCCTAAAAATATGCCAACTTTTAAAAACGTAGAACGCTTGCGGCTGTTAACGATATGATAAGAAGCAGCTACAGATCCGAGAAAAGCGAATAGCGGAAATATAATTTTTTCATCGAATAAGAAGCCGATCAAAAATGAAACCATGACACTTAGAATTAATGCTACATTTCTATTTATTAAAACAGCAATAATCATTGCTCCAAAGGCAAAGGGTATAGCAAAAAAACAGGTGTCAGTTGATAAAGAGGGGAAGGCTTTATTCACAGCGCTTGATATGAAAATCCCCACCTTAATAATTAAAATTTGTAATACAATTATAATGCTGAAGACAAGCAAGTCCACATTGGAACGCTGGGGCATATTAAACCAGTTTCTCGTGCGCCATAAATACATGATAAAGGACAGAAAGAGAGAGGTAAAAAAAATTCCGATAAAGACTAAAAAACCTGAATATTTACTATCGCCTTTAGATTTATAAAAAGCATCTAATTTTGCAAGTTCCAAATATCCAATTTTTTCACCTTCGCGCACGATCATTTCATCTTTCTGAACTTGAAAGAAAACCGGTTTTACTTCTTCTATCGACGAAATCTTCTTCTTTTCTGTAGCATCTTTATTAAAGGTCAGATTTGGTTCAATTAGTTTTTTAGCCAGGGAGAACACAACCTGTCTTACATCTTCCGCCTGTTCTGATTCTTTAAATATCAGGTTTATTTTTTTTAAGACAACAGAATCGATTTCGTTTATATTTAAAATAGGATTTAAATTTTTAATATCATTTTCTACCTGACTTGTTACTGTCCGAACAATGATGCCTTTTTCTTTTTCCATTTGATTGAAGTTGGCATTGGTAATGAACTTGCCATCATAAACAGAAGAAATAAGGCGGGACATTTTTTGCTTTAACTCAGTTGAATATCGATTCTCTTTTAAAATATCAAATTCCTGAGAAGCCAGAGATACGCCTAAAGCAGTTTCCATAAGTATTTTGGCTTTTTGATTTTCGCGAATGCTCTGAGAGTTGTTTTCGGGAATATTACCCTGAGGCAGTCGCTTGTAATATTCATCAACAGAGGTAATAGACTTAAGAAGTTTATTTTTTATGGTGACGGAAATGTTGCTGTCAAAATCGTAAACAGGCTTGAAATTATCCGTGGCATCATTTTTTTTCTGCCTGGTTGACAACTGGTCTTCAACTAAAAAATCACGATCGGCTTTGATATCATGCGTCGCTATCATGCCCTGCTTAAGCTTTGGCGCCGAAAAATTTATTTCCGGTGCCAGAATTAAGGCTAAGATGATACAAAGTATAATACCAACAGCCCATCCCTGAAACAGGTTGTTTTCCAAAACAATAAAAAGGAGTTTATATTTCCCTTTTAATTTATTGAATAACTTTACTATATTATTAGTAGTCGAGTTTATGAAGTCCATAATTTTCAATTCTTTGAATTATCTCTTCTTTCCTTATCTAAGCGGGCGTAGGCTTTAATTATATCCTGAACCAGGGGATGCCGCACAACATCAATTTCCGAGAAACGG
>JBAXON010000177.1:0-6921 GCA_037133255.1 Deltaproteobacteria bacterium | reverse complement strand
GATGAATATGAAGATGCATGACAGTCTGTCCGGCGGCAGTGCCGTCGTTGATGCCTATGTTGAAACCATCTGGCTTGTAATCCTGCAACAATTTTACCCGCAGGTCTGCCAGCAGGTCGAACAACGCCTCCCGCTCCTCCCTTGCGGCATCAACCATAGATGCTATGTGTCGTTTCGGGACGACCAGAGCATGGCCGGGGGAAATTGGAAAACCGTCCATAATTGCCAGAGCATGGTCGTTGCCAGCAATGATGCGGTTGGGGTCGGGAATGCAGAAAGGGCATAATTCATGAGTAACTGATTTTTTATCCACCGGCAAAAACCTCTTCTCTATGTTTTTCCATAAAAATGGCTTCAAGCAACTCATAAAATTAGATATTTATATCATACACATAATGCAAATAACATTAATGATTGCTTACTTAAAACCTGTGTCACGAAAACGGTTGTAATATAAATCTCCAACCATCGGAAGTATAGGAATGACGGGACATAGCGGACTATTTAAATTAATTGGACAACGTCCCCAATTATATCCTCATAAAATTAGAATGGTTATCATCGCAAACTTTTCAAGTGTATGTTCAATTGCAATCCTTCCTCGAAACCATTGAGATATGTAAATGTCAGCCGTCGTCCGTCGAAAACTGGTTGCGCTTTATGAATTACGGTATGATGGTTTGGGCAAACGACCAGGAGGTTTTCCGAATCATTGTTAAGAGATTTTACAAAATCCGCGATATGATGAGATTCTGCCGTATCAACGCCTCGCTCTTTTCCAAAATTTTCTGCACATATCTGACAGCGATATTTGTAAAGTCTCTTTAGGCTCTCACCAATCGACCTATCAAGTCGTCGAATTCTGACCACTTGCTCGCGTGTTTCTATTCTTGCACTTAAATCCTTGAAATCGTATTCGCCTGCTCTTTCAAATTCTTCCTCTCGAATATCTTTGCTATCCACAAATAACCGAACAATAGCTATATCATCGGATGTGATAGAATCACAAACTATCTCATGCTCATCCGCTCCGGCATAAAGAACAAGGTATTCTCTCGCACCTACCGGAACCCTCACTTGTTTCCTGCCTTCAGCTTTTTTTGCTTCATGTCGTAACGTTTTCAAGACCGCATCACTTTTCTCAAATATCTCACGGAGCTTCAATGCCAGTAAGCTTGACGGGGCGTATCTGACTTGAAATACATCGGGATGTCCCGCATATTTCTTTTCGTCAAATGGTTGATTGATTACTCGCGCATCAAAAAGTACAGTCTTAATTACAAATCGTATCCTTTTACTTTGACCCCGCGCGACCATCCCAACATGATCTTGAACTGATTTCTGAAACTCAACAGGAATAGAGAATCCTTCATGGAGAAGCGACCAGTCAACTTCCTTCTTATAAAGAAAGCAATCTATATCATTCAACATCTCTATTTTCTTCTCCATCCATGGCCATAAATTGCATAATAGATTCATCGTATGTCGAATACAAATATTCCGATACACAGTTCTTTCTAAATTGGAGTTTCAACAATATACAACCTCACCCTCGCCCTCGTAATTGCTACGTAGGTCAGATTCCTGATTTGTTCTTCAGCCCAGCGTATGCCTTCAAACAAGTCGAGACCTATCACGTAGACGCAGGCATAGTCCAAACCACTGACGCTGTGGATACACAACTTTTTTGAGGACCTCAATCAGTTTTAATTTCTCTTCGCGCGCAGATAATTTTTAGCCATTAACAATCCATACCCCACCACGTGCGGACCCGACACGCGCGATTGCGCCTTTACTTTTTAGTTTCTTCAAGTTGTTTTCCACGGCTGTCGTGCCGATGCCGATTTTTTCTGATAAGCCATTGATTGTTATGCGCGGGTCAGCGACGATTGCTTCCAGAATTTTAGCTTCATTCCGGCGCCGGTAATCCGCCATCTTTCTCCCTGGTTTCTATCTCGAAGAAAAAAACTTCAAATCACTAATGTCTTTGAGTGGAATGACCGTAATTTTTTCATGAACCGGATACTGTGTATTGCCGGGGTAAACAATCCATACATGCTCCAGTTTCAATGTTTCCAGAGCCGAATGTATTGATTTTGTCGCGACGGGAGCTTCACTGTACTTAAATTCCACGCCATAGCGTCGCCCATTATGGAGGAAAAACAAATCAAGCTCCGCTCCGCTGTATGTTGCCCAGAAATAAATCTGCCGCGTTTCGATGATGTTGAGCGTTTGTTCCAGGGCAAAACCTTCCCATGACGCTCCAACGCGCGGATGGCCGTTCAGAGCCTGGAAATCCTTGAGGCTCAGTAATTGATGTAGAATCCCCGAATCACGAAAGTATATTTTGGGCGCCTTCACCTGGCGTTTGCTCAGATTCTCGTGCCAGGGCATTAACTGGCGAATCATGAAGGTTCCCGAAAGAATGTCGAGATAGCCGCGCATGGTCTTGTCGGAAAATCCCATGGCCCGCCCTAGTTCTGAAGCATTCCAGATCTGTCCATGGTAGTGAGCCAGCATGGTCCAGAAACGCCTCATGGCGGTGGCCGGAATGGAAATGCCAAGCTGGGGGATATCGCGCTCCAGAAAAGTTCGGATAAATCCCTCCCGCCAGAATGTGCTGTCCGTGTCGGAAGACGCAAGAAAAGAACGGGGGAATCCACCACGCAGCCAGAGTTGCCGCTCGTCTTTTGGTTTGATCTCCGCAAGCGTAAACCCCGTCAATTCCACAAATTCAACACGCCCGGCAAGCGTTTCAGAAGCTTTCTTCATCAGTTCCGGCGATGCGCTGCCTAAAATCAAAAAACGGGTCTGATTTTTAGGACGGTCAACGAGCACCCTTAAAACATTGAAGAGTTCCGGCATGCTCTGAATTTCATCCAGAATGACCGTTCCTTTCAGACCGCTCAGTGCTAGCTCGGGATTTTGCAGCCGCGTCTGGTCAGGCCGTGATTCGAGATCGAAATAGGTCGCAACACGGTTTTGACCAAGCAGTCGCGCCAGCGTGGTTTTGCCGCATTGCCGCGGACCCAGCAGGGCTGTCACCGGTGATCGCCGCAAGGCATTGGACAGTTGTTCAATATAGGATGGCCGTTTAATCATGTCGATCATTATACATTGAAATTTCGACTTGTCAATCCGAAATTTCAATGATCTGCATTGAATCCGGAGTGACCGAGACTTTCAGAAGTACCGCAAAACGGCGGGCCTTCTGTCTCCAGCCTTGCCAGCACAAATTTATCAGATTAAAATTTATTTCTTGTTTTGGTAGACATTTGCCATGATCTTTTTTATGGCACTATCTAGCCGAGGTGTGGCAACTGCGCCCATCGGTTTTTTTAAATCTTTTTCAATTTTATGGAGGAAAGCAGCACTGTCTTTGGCATTTAATTTGGGAGTTGGTGCGATTGGTAATGCCATTTTTATTTCCCCCTTTCTTTTTGGTATCAATTACTGAACATTAAAAATTGTGACATTTATTAAAGCAATTTTAATATCTATACCACAAATGAAAATTTTTTTGTCAAGTATTTTTAAAATAACCTGACCTTGTATTCACGCAAACTCGTCAACTTTGAGACGCTTTTCCAACTTTTTAACTTCTTTTATGGAGATTCGGACACTTGATCGAATCTTTATGCGCGGCAAAAGCCCCTCTCTAATAAGTCGGCGGACGGTGTCGTCGGAGATCGAAAAGTAAGTACAAACCTCCTCAACACTAAAGTATTGCCTTAAGTTGCTGTATTTAGCTGTTTTTAAATCACTAAACTTGTCTGTTTTCACGACTCACCATTTTTGACCGCTTTAAATCGGTTTTAAGGGGTGTCAACCTCCTACCCCTGCACTTACCCCTACCCAAAATTTTTCATCCGCATTTTCCCGTGAGTCAGCTCTAAATTTTCTCAAATTTCCCGTGAGTCAACCCATTTTGAAAACATATCCGAACCCACCCTGCGGGCGATTATTTTTTCACCGTTGAAATTTCCGTCATTCGTTCCCGGCGCTGCGCCCGATCTTCGTCCGAAATCTTCTGCTTCTGCGGGTGGTTTTTTAGCCATAACTGGAGCTGAGGTTTTTCTTCCTTGTCCGGATCGAGCCCCTGTATGCCCGCTTTGATGAAGCAGTCCTGTTTGAGCATCTCCAAAGTGAAGTACCCTGTGGCATCCACTTTTGCGAGCTTACGCTGTGCCTGCACCCAGGGAAGGCTTTTGTGTTCTCGCTCTCGGCAGATTTCCTCTCCGGCGTACCAGATAATCAAACTGTGCGGTTCCCGAGGACAGAAGGGCGCTTCGCATACTTCGTACATTTTGCATTCTTCCCTTTCTGACCGAACTCTCTTTTTTGGCATGTATGGGCAAGATTCGCATTGAGGGTGCATTATGAGCCTCCTGTGCAAGATAGTCCTGAACAGTCAGAACGATGTTCATTTTCAATAATGATTGTTGTCTGCGGTGATGTCCCGCGCTCGAACAGGAATGTCCATCCGGTAAGAAATTCCGGGATGTCGTCCGGGATGAAAAGCCCTTTGATGGCATCGCCTACAAACTTGCTCCCTGTAGCCATGTAATTGTCGAGGTCGCGCCGCCTCCGGTCGGGGAAAGTGAAGACCAGCGTTATCCTGACCCTCTGGAACTTCGGCCTGCTCATCCGGTGCCATTCCACAAAAACTTCACGCGCCCACTGCTTTTTCAGTTTATGCTGTTTGCACCAGTGCAGCAGCCGGTAAGCATTCAGGGACGGCGGCAACATGGGAAGGCGGATAGTTATTGTCATTGTTCGTTCCTCTGAAACTTCCGGTAGCTATGCCAGTCGAAACGGAATATTTTTGATTCACCTTCGTACAAGCGATCTATGATTTTATCGCCCAGGCAGGTTTCGAGTGACTTTATGTCCATGATGTTTGTTGTCAGAATCACCGGCAACATAGCCTCGTACCGTTGGTCGAGGATGTCGTAAATGATCATGCGCTCTGTGTCCGTACCGAACTGGACACCTACTTCGTCGATGACAAGGAGATCGCAACTGACCATGTGGGTGATTATCTGGCTGTGGGATTCTTCGGTATTTTTATTGCTGAATGTGTCCTTGATTTCACGAAGCATTATTGGCATTTTGACAAACAGTCCGGTGAATCCTGCCCGGATGATGTAGTTGAGAATACCGGCGCAAAGATGACCTTTCCCGGTGCCTACAGTTCCCATGAATAACAACCATGTGCCTGTCTTTCTGTGGTTGGCAAAGGCAAGCGTGTATTCCTGTATGGCCTTGAGTATGCGGGTCTGCTTGTCTTTTTCTTTGGCCGCTCCGTATGGTTTAAATGTGTCGAGTGTCTTTTCGAAAAAGCGTTTACCCAATGCGCTGTTTTTCAGGTTTCTGGCAATACGTTGTTCTTCCCGCTCCGCTTTTTCCCTGTTGTCTTCGCATGTGCGGCAAGGGGCTTCGGCCCAATAAGGCTTTTTCCCGGCAGCAGCCAGATATGTGGCGTTATCGATGAAAACAAACTTGATGCTATCGCCGCAGAGTGGGCACATTTTTGCCGGTTTACCAGTTACCTCTGAGAGCCTTCGGAATGTCGGAGAAGGGTTCAATTCCCGTAGGTTTTGTAAAGCCATTTTTTTGTCCTTTCTGTTTCATTTTCATGGTTAGTGTGTCCCATTTTTCCCGTAGCTTCTTGCCGCTCAGGATGTTAGCCCCCCAGAAGTCGTCGTGTGTGGCAAAAAAAATGACTCCCTCGACTGTTGAGGGTTCCTGTTTATCGATGCCGATGAGTTTCTCGATATCGAGCGCCCATCCGGTTATTGTTTTTTCTTTTGCTGCGGTGTTTTGGTTGGCCAGACGTGATTTAGAATTTTCTTTGATGATTTCCGAAAAGAGCAGCTCGGCGAGCCGGATCGATTCGTCATTGACGACGTTTCTTTTGTAAATGTCTTTCTTTTCTTTTGTAGTTTCTTTTGATGTAACCATTATTGGTACCTGCTGTAACCTTTTTGGGTTACGCTCATAACCATTATTGGTTACAGCCGTAACCATTATTGGTGACGTAACCTTTTTTGGTAACGCTGCCCATTCTTCATAGTTCTTGTTGAGCCCATAACCTTTGGCCTTTTCGTAACCAATATTGGTTACAATAATTACCTTTTTGCTTTCCAATTTTCTGATAGCCCGGTTGATATGTTGCTTAATAATGCCCGTGGCTTCTATAAACTGAGAAAATGGTATTGAGTCTTGTTTCTTGTGCCAGCCGTATGTCTTGCGTAGGATTACCCACAGGCATTGCCACTCTTCCCCGGAAATGCGTATCCTGGCAAACGCCTCAGCTAGTTCATTAGCGATTGCTACGAATCCGTCTTCTTTTTGTGGATTGGCCATGCCCCCTTTTTCCCCCCTACATATTTGCACAGAGATAGCCCTGACCCTTTGGCAGGATCAGAGCTTTCTCTTTTTTCTTATTGAACTGTGTGAGCTACAGCCGTTGGAACTTGAGCTGCTGCTGCGGTCTGTGCAGCCTGCGCCGCCAACCGTTCATTCTCTATACCTTTGAGTATGTCCCTGAAGGCTGTAAGCCTTTCCGGCTTTTTCAAAGAATCGAGAAGTTTTACTTGTTCCGCAATCTGTCCATCTGTCAGTTCCGCCATGGAGTGCAGACCGTAACGCTGATAGCAGTAATACTTGTAGCTTTCGTCGGAGAGCTTTAGCGCGTTGGCTACAATGAACAGGTCAGCATAGCGGGTGCTGCTGCCTCGCGTGACCTTTGGGTTATTGGCTGAAGGTGCAGGATTAACTTTGGCTGCCGGTGCGGTCTTCGGTAGCGGTACTGCGTCCGGCGCATTGTTCAGCCAGTTGATGAGGATGACTCCTGTCTCGGTTGATGGCGTGAAATACTTGTTGTCGAAAAGTGATGTCCTGTCTTTGCTGGCCGTA
>JBAXON010000176.1:0-6971 GCA_037133255.1 Deltaproteobacteria bacterium | reverse complement strand
TTTAACTGGAAATCATCACTACAATTCTAAACTCAAAAGTGTGTAGTTGTAGATGGAGTCAATACAAGCATAATTTATTTATCCGGTTTAAACTGAACTTTTTGCCATCCAGAATGAGGGCAAACCGTACTTTGCTCGAACCTCTTTTTACATCCTTTGTCCGGTCTTCGTTGCCGTCGGCCAGCCCATGATCAATAACTTCGCGGACGTATATCTAGTGCACCAAATCGTCCCACGTTGCATTTTGCGGCATCCGGCCGATCAATTTGTGGGCTTAATCCTTCTTCATAATCATCGGCATAAAATGTCTCCTTTCAACGATCTAACAATAGCATTTAATCAAGTTGATTATCTTCAGCCGAACAATTAATATGCGAACTTTGTAAAACATGGTAAATTTGCCCAACACTAAAAATACTATTCTACTCGTTAGTGCCAGTTCCAATCAGCCAGCATAAATCCAATGCTAATCCGGTTTATGCTTTTGTTGTAATCGAGCAAACTCTCTCCATAGCCGTTGAAATACTGAAGATAGATACTGCATTTATCGCTAAACTTATCGTAGACCGTAGAGAAGGGCACACTCCAATCCAGTTGAACCGCACCCAGATTTTCCTGCCTGAAATTATTGCGCAGCATCACGGCAAAGCGTTGCTTTTTCCAGTAGAGAGTCCCCCAGAGCTCACCATGTCCCATGTATCGGGTGATATCGGGATTATCATCACTGTGTTCGTCTTCCGGAATCCGGTACCAGGTTTTTAAAAGCAGATTGAAGTTGTTTTTTTCATTTTCCAAACCCACATTCGCCACAAGACGATTCCAGCTGCGCGAAAGGGGAACGGAACGGCCATTGGATTGATGGTTAAACCCCAGGTTAAGTAAGCGACCATGGAGACCGAGGATATTATAATCGGTGCGCAGATTGATCAGCAACTCCGGTTCATAGTTGGTATCGCGGAAAGGCGCTGAAAACGCCGAATTGTAAACCTGCCAGAAGGCAAGTTGTGTATAGGCCAACCATACATCTATGCCTTTTACACCTTTAATGCCATCAATGTCAGTTCCCCATGGTTTCAATTTAAAGCTTAGTTGAAATTTTGCTTCATTGTACAGGGCTTTGGCATTAGTGTCGAAATCCAAAGCAGCTTCTTGATTAGGTGATGAGTTATAGGCAACAGGCAAGAAATAGACGGGACGGTAGGGCTTAATTGAGAAGAACGTGTCTTTTAATTCCCCCTTGGCTACATCTAAATCCCATTGCTTAGACATTACAGATTGCCGGTTTGATTCCGCAGACGATTCCTTTGTCGCCTCTGTGGCGGCGGCATGTAGATGTTTATTGGCTTGCCCGGCAACTTTCTCCCCAGCCAGTTCATCAAAACATTTTAAGCGCTCAGCATCTTTTTCAACTCTGGAGCATTGAGTCAGGCGATCTTCAGTTTCTGCAGCTTTAATGGAATCTGTAATTGCAATAGAAGAAAAAGTGAAAAGCATGGATAACGCTATGAGACTTTTTGCTTTAAAAACCATCATAAGCTCCTTTCTGCCGAATGAATTGAATTAAAATTATTCTGGCAGGCAATAGACATCCACCCGGCAGTATTCTTTAAAACCAGCCCGCAGATAGACATCCAGCCCTTCTTTTGAAGATTGCAAAACACAATATTTATAACCTGATGATTTTGCATACCTCATTGACTCCAAAACCAGGGCCAGTGCAATTCCTTTGTTTCTGTATGCCGCAAGAGTTGTGACAAAATAAATTCCAGCAGTATTGTTCTGTAAAAACAAAAGAGTGGTGGCAACCGGCTGACCCATAAAGTAGGCAAGAAGCAATTTTTGCGATGAGCCTTCACGAAGATCAAATTCTTCCACAAAGGTATTGTATTGTTTTCTTGCTTTCTGCGGCATTTTAAATCCTGTAAAGGATATATCCTCCCATATTTTTAGCCCTGCCTCATCATTAACAAATGCTATTTCAATATCCTTACTTCTTCGCAGAGTAAGCGGTATGAAATCCACATCTACAGCCAGACAGGGAATTGCTTCCAAATAATTAAAGCCCTCGTTTTGCAATATTTCTTTTGTTGTTTTTGACTGACCGCAGGGGTAAACCCACCACCAGAAGGGAAGTTTTAAATCTTCATAATTCTTTTTTAATTGATTTACTTTTTTTGTGTCTTTTCCCGCTAAAGGTTTTTCATTCCATACCCAGTTGAGATCAGCAATATCGATGCCTGTGTTCATGGAATAAATTCCTTCATCGCCGTTTATCGAAGAATTAAAACTTCCCCAGTAGCGGCCAATGGCGAAAATATTATTCTCAATGATTTGAATTAAAGACATTTACATCTTCACAGGTATTACTGCATTTTGTTGTCGGGTTTAGAGATGTCTTGTTTTGATGGATAATGTTGATAGTCTGTTTTAATCTTTGGATTATCGAAATCATCCTGCGACATTTTAGATATTGTTTCTGCTGCTATTATGTCTAATTTCAATCTTTTAATTTTTGCTTCATAAGCAGGCAGAGCCTTCTTGTAACGCAGTCTTTGATGTTGTTCCATAAAAGGCTGATCTTTAAGCTCCTTCATTATCGAATCTCTATTGGCATTCACTTCTGCCAATACTTGTTTTAGTTGCTCGATTTTTTCGCCAACATCTTTATATTCAAGAGGCGATGATTTTCCCAGGTCCTTCTCTATTTTTTCCTGCATTATTGACTGACCAGCTTGCGGCAGGGACGGTTTACCGAAAACTGCCGGATTTACTTCTTTGGGATTAAACACCCCGATATCCTGCGTTTCTCTTTCAACAGACCCTGACTTTTCTTCCTTTTTTTTCAGCTGTGATTGCAGACACACATCAATAACAAAATCACCGCATTCCGTATGAAAGGGAATTACAATACTCGGTCCATGGATTACATGCCTGACCGTATGAGATTTGCCGAAAATGACAGTTGGTATAGCCGCAAATACTTTTAAATTGTCCTTTTCCATTAGTTTACGGGATGCCCCGGAAATCATGTTAGTCAGCTCTCCTACCGCATCCATAACTTCCTGATTAATTTCTTTATGAGATTCCCCCAGCATCTTGCTGATAATACCAATGATACACTGTTCACTAAATGTTAGAGCCAGAGAACCTATGGCATCTCCTGTCATGCCGATGATACCGGAAACGTCTCCGTATGCCGAATCATTTGTTTTGACTAATGGCTTACCGGCAATCGGCTTGATGGATGCCATTTTGCTTAATACTTCCTCTGTGCCATATAGAAATGGATTGATAAATTTTACGTCCATAATTTATCCTCACATTAACGTTAAAAGTTTTAACTCAAGCTACTCTCGCCATTCTCGTCCAACTGTAATTTCCCCAAGCCGGATCAATATAACCTTTCTTTTTAACAACAAATTTTAACCCGCATTTTATTGCAAAATATCGATGAAACGCCAAGCTTGCCGTTAATTCCGGGTGAAAAACTGTTACTAAAATGTCTTCACTTTCTGCCGCAGCTATATAATCGTCAATTTTCAGCAAAACATTAACTTTTTCACCAACTTTAAGAATTTTTGGCGCCCGAATAAATGTCAAAGGTATTGGCTCTGGATCAACTGCCTTAATAATCGCATCGCTCATAAAGCTATCCAGCTGGCTCCCGAAGCTGTTGCGCTGCACCTCAATATCGATTAAGCCAAGACAACTTTCTTCTCCTACAACACTTTTGGCAAGCAAAACTGTCCCCGCGCAAGTTCCCCATATTTTCAAGCCTTTGTTATAATTGGCCAGTAATACTTCCTTTATTTCAAAAATATTTATCAAGCGGCAAAGGCACGAGCTTTCCCCTCCCGGAATTATCAGGCCTGCCAAATCTTCAAAATCTATTTTTTCTTTAACCCTTCTGTATGAAATTCCCAGCCGGTCTAAATGATCCAAATGTTCATGCACTCCACCTTGCAAGTCCAGAACACCAATTACTGATTTTTTATCTTTCATCGTCCGCACAGCCTAAATTACTTTTTTACCAGCCACGGCCCGCTAATATTTGCTCCGGTGGAATTTGCGCTATTTCGATACCGGGCATAGCATCTCCTAGCCCAATCGATGCTTCCAACACTTTCTGTGGATCATTAAAATAGGCAGTAGCTTTGACTATTGCTCGCGCTCTCAATTGAGGATTAGACGATTTAAAAATGCCCGAACCGACGAAAACACCATCGCATCCGAGTTGCATCATTAAAGCGGCATCGGCGGGTGTGGCAAGGCCGCCAGCAGCAAAATTAACTACCGGGAGTCTTCCCAATTCTTTAATTTTAAGAGCGAGCTCATACGGAATGCCATTGGCTTTCGCAAAACCGGTGACTTCTTCTATCGGCATTTGAGCCAATTGACGAATCTCGCGGTTCATCGCTCTCATATGTCGAACAGCTTCCACAACATTACCAGTTCCCGCTTCACCTTTTGTGCGGATCATTGCCGCGCCTTCGGCTATCCTTCTTGCCGCCTCGCCAAGATTACGCGCTCCACAAACAAAAGGAATGTTAAATTTTCGTTTATCGATATGACATTCTTCATCAGCCGGTGTCAGAACTTCACTTTCATCTATATAATCTATCCGCAATGCTTCCAATAGCTGCGCTTCCACAAAATGACCTATTCGGGCTTTTGCCATCACCGGTATTGATACCGCTTTCTTTATTTCAGCAATCATTGCCGGATCGGACATGCGGGCGACACCTCCGTCCTTGCGAATATCGGAAGGCACTCGCTCCAGAGCCATAACAGCCACGGCCCCAGCCTCCTCAGCCAATTTTGCCTGCTCAACATTTGTTACATCCATAATGACGCCGCCTTTTAACATTTGCGCCAGTTGGACATTTAATTCATATCTTTTTGCATCCACTTTAATTCTCCTCCTAACTTGATTATGTTATTATAGTACTTCATAAGTGTATTGCCTAGTAAAATTAATTATTAAACTACCATAGCATCCTTGTTTTAATATTTTGTTCAGACAGATATTTTTTTATTTCGGAAATTGAATAAGTCCGATAATGAACCATTGACGCAATCAAAGCCGCGTCAGCTCTTCCTTTGGTCAATACCTCAGCCAGATGTTCGGGCTTTCCTGCGCCGCCTGAGGCGATGACCGGAATGCGAACATTATCGGATATAAGAGCGGTTAAATTCAATTCGTATCCTTCCTGTGTGCCATCGGCATCAATCGAGTTTAAGCATATTTCGCCGGCGCCGAGTTTTTCTGCCTCCTTTGCCCACAAAAGAGCATCAATTCCTGTATATTTTCGGCCTCCATGGATGACTATTTCATAACCTGACGGTATCTTTTCAGTTACGCCCACTTTTTTAACATCCATACCCAGTACAATGCACTGGCTACCGAAAGCTTTTGCTCCTTGAGCTATTATTTCCGGCTCATTAACAGCAGCGGAATTTACACTTACTTTTTCCGCGCCTGCCAGAATCACCCGACGCATGTCTTCCAGATTGCGGATACCGCCGCCCACAGAAAAAGGAATAAATATAGTTTGCGCGACACGCTTCACTACGTCAATCATAATATCGCGTCCTTCAGACGAAGCCGTGATATCATAAAAAACGATTTCATCCGCCCCCTGCTCATAGTATTCCCGCGCGACCTCCACAGGATCGCCAATGTCAACGTTGGCCTTAAATTTGATGCCTTTGGTGAGTCTGCCATCGCGCACATCAAGGCAAGGAATGATTCGTTTTGAAATCATTGCCCCTCCCATGCGCAGAAATTTCGCAAAATCTGCAAACCCGGTCTGCCGCTTTTTTCCGGATGGAATTGCATGGCCACTAGATTCTTGACTGCCAGAACCGAACAAAATTTTATTCCGTAATCTGTTAGGCCTAAAACTGCAGATTCGTCGCCTGGTGCCGGATAATAAGAGTGCACAAAATAAAATTCCGCATCCTTCGAAATATTATTAAACACTGGATGACTTCGCTTAAATTCAACGCTGTTCCAGCCCATGTGCGGGATCTTCAATGCCTCACCTGCGGCAGCTAAATGATCAGGGAAACGTTTTGTAGAACCGGCGACAAGTCCAACGCATTTAGTATCGTTTTCTTCAGAGTGATCCAAAATAATTTGCGTACCCAAACATATTCCCATTAGCGGTTTGCCTTCGCCCACCCAATTTTTTAGCCAACTCTCTAATTTCTTTTCTCGGAGGTTAACCATGGCATCACCTGCGGCACCTACACCCGGGAAAATGACGTGACTTGCCGTTTCCAGCTTTTTGATATCATCAGTTATCAGAAAAGTTTCGCCGATATTTTGCAGTGCTCTGGCAACACTTGTCAGGTTTCCTGCTTTATAATCTATAATCGCAATCATAATTCTTTCTTCGTTTTCTTCTTTCTCTTGCTCTAGTATTTAGCAATTTTTATGCTTAATTCAAAGCTAATTTTAACAATATCGCTTGCCTTGATATGAGTCCCGTCTCTCCAATTCTTTATTGATCGAGTTTAGCACATCTAATTTATTTTTTGCCCAGTCAGGCGCAAGGAATATATCGCGATAGCCATCGGCTGTCATGCGCTGAATAACTATTCGCGGCGGCAGAATTTCGAGAACATCGCAAACCAATGATACATAGTTTTCTTTTGTGATCATTTTTACATCGCCTTTTTTATACATTTCTCCCAAAACGGTACCTTCCAAAGCAAGCATTGAATGAATTTTAATCCCATGAATAGGCAAAGTGGCCAGAGCCCTTGCCGTTTTCAATACATCTTCGTCGCTTTCGCCCGGCAAACCGATAATAATGTGAACACAAATGTTAATGCCGGTTCCGTCCATTACTCTCACGGCGTCGAAAAATTGCTGAAAATTATGCCCCCGGTTAAGGAGCTGCAAAGTTCTGTCGGATATCGACTGCAAACCAAGTTCCACCCAAATATGATACTTTTTTGCATAT